>JANQHZ010000743.1 GCA_028282445.1 Candidatus Binatia bacterium
CCGTAGACGGCTGATTCGCTTGACTATGGGCGGGGGTTCTACTCAATATGAGCGCGCCTGACCTCGGTCGGGCCTGGTTCTAGAGCGAGGTATGAGAGGGGGATTCATGAAGCTGCGCATTCTGACCGTGGTACTCGCCGTCGGCGTCCTTGGCGCCGTTGGCTGTGGCGACGACATCACCAACATCATCGAAGAGGTCCAACCGACCAATACGCCGGATTCGGGCACGCCCAGCACGCCCACCAACACGCCGGACACGGGCCCTCCGACTCCGACGCCGACAATGCGTGACACCGAGTGCCGTCAGCCGATGGAAGGCGAAGAGATCATCTGTGGTGACGGCGTCTGCCTCGCTCCGGAAGAATGCGACATCGGCGGCATTTGCGTCGGCGGCTCGAATGACCTCGCGCCCTGCACCAGTCCTGACGATTGCGACGGCGGTCGCTGCACGGTCGTGGGCGGTCAGCCGGTCGATCCGAGCGACCCGGAGGGCCCGAGCTGCTCGGCGAACTGCACGATCGAGACGCGGCGAACCGCGCCGTACGACGAAGACACCGGAGCGCTGGTGCAAGCCTTGTCGCTCGGTGTTCCGGTGCCTTTGGACGGAAGCCAGACGATTCAGACCGGCGCACCGCGTGACGAAGATACGATCGATATCAACGGAGACGTGACCTTCCGCGCTGGAGACCTCCCGATGATCACCAAGGCCGAGGACATCCGCATCGAGCCGGCTCAGGTGCTTGGCCTGGTCTGCGCGTGTGTCCGCGGCGTCGAGGTTCCCGCCTTCGGAGCCGGGAACGCGGCAACCGGGTTGATCTCCTGCGGCGGCGGACTCGAAGACATCGACGTTCTGATCACCCAGGACCACCACACCGACCCGATCGATGAGACGTTCATGCCGAACCCGTCCTGCGCGCTTCCTCCCGATCCGGAGTGCGATGACGATCTCGAAATCGTTCCGGGCGTGATCTCGCCGACCTGTCGAGAGCAGGTCGACCCAGAGTGCAATGACCCGGCCACCAACCGTCACCCCGGAGTTTGTAATAGCGCACGGGTTGTCGAATTCTCTGGTATGGGACCGGTCGGCTCGGCAATCATCTTCAATACGACGGCGATCGGACTGCTTTCCGACCGCGGCGAGTGCAGGGACGACCTGGCCGGGATGGACCCGTGTCCGTTCGAGGACTACGGGCCGGACTGTATCCCATGTACGGACGATGACCTCGATCTCGGTGTGACTGAGACCAACCCGACGACCACCGGGACGACGCGCTCGCGTGTTTTCAACGCGTCGAACCGACCGGGTGCGATCATCGATCAGAGCTCGAACGCACCCTGTACCGAGAGCGCCGATTGCACCGAGCTCAACCAGTGCGGCGAGCCGGAAACTTGCATCCGGGTGGACGGCGAGATGCGCTGCGGAAACCTCTGCGGCGGTAGCGGCCCGTGTCAGACGACTACGAGCGGTTCGCCCTTCGATTGCGAGGCTCTGATGAGCAATCAGAACGGCGGGCTGGAAGGCGGCGCCTTCGCCGTGACCTTCCCGTCGATCGACGCAGCGACGATCGGCGACAACGTGACCTCGGTGTTGTTCTCCTTCTAAGCGGGGAACGGCCGACGAAGTGAAGGGGCGGTGCCGCATGGCACCGCCCCTTTTGCGTGGGGGGCGCGGCGTCGCGGCGGTGTCAGATCGACATCGATTCGAGCCCGTCGTAGAGCTCGCGCCACTTCGCGTAACGATCGTCGAGGGAGGTGCGCTCATCGGCAACCGGCTCGACCGGGCTGTTGCGGCACATCGCGCGAGCCGCATCGAAGGCGTTTGCGTAGACGCCGGTGGCGCCGAACACCAGTGCCGAACAGCCGAGCGCCGTGCTCTGCGGTCGGTCGGCACGCTGTACGGGGCGTCCGGTTGCGGTCGCCACCAGCTCGATCAGGAGGTCGCTGCGCGACATGCCGCCGCCGGCGGCGAGGCTATCGCACGACCGGCCGGTGGCGATCTCCAGCTGCTCGAGGTTGGCGCGAACCGCGAATGCGACGCTCTCCAGGAACGAGCGTAGAATCTGGCCCGCATCCGGGCGAAGCTGCATCGACGGGAACGGAAACAGGATCGCGCCGGGTAGGTCGTGACGCAACTTGTTGATGTCGAAGACGCGCGGGCCGGTGAAGGCGTACGCGCCGGCGCTGACCGAGTCGCGGGCCGCCGCCTCGGCGGCACCGTATCGATCCTCGGTCGAGAGTCGGGTCAGGTCGAGTAGCCACTCGAAGGCGTCACCAGTGCTGCCGCAGTTGGACTCGATGACCCAGCGGGAGGGGACGACGTGACATCCGGCCCATAGATTCTCGGCCGGATCGAGCACGGGCTCGCCGACCACGGCTTGCACCGGACTCGTCGTACCGAGAGTGACGCCGATATCGCCGGCTTCGCAGGCGCCGATGCCGAGGAGACCGCATTGGGTATCGGCGCCGCCGAGGTGGAAGGGCGTACCTGCGGCGACGCCGAGGTGCTCGGCGCTATCCGGCGTAATCTCTCCGACGATTTGGCCCGGTTCGCCGATGGCGGGCAGGCTGGCGGCGTCGATCTCGAAAAGATCGAGAATCTCCTGCGACCAGTCGCGCCGGCGAAAGTCGTAGAGCATCGACTCGGATGCGTTCGACGGCTCGCCGACCTCGGCGCCGCAGCAGCGGTAGCCGATCCAGTCGTTGATCATGAGGAGGCGCGCGATCGGGCGTCGGTCGTTGCGACGAAACCACATGTAGCGGGCGATCGGAAAAATGAAGGGCGCCGAATGCCCGGTGATCTCGTAGAGTCGCGTGGCGCCGAGCTTGTCGAGAACCTCGAGCCCCTCCATGAAGCCCCGGCTGTCGAGGTTCGGTCCCGCGTACATCTCACGGCCGCGGTCGTCGAGGAATACGCAGCCCTCGCGCTGGCTGGTCGCCACGACCCCGGTGACGTCGTTGGCCGGCAGGTCGCGTAGGGCCTCGCGCGAGCACTCACCGAGGACCTTCCAGAATTCCTCGGGGTCGAACGAATACTCCTTTACGATCGGTACCTCGGCGTTGGACTCGACCTGGTAGCTCCAGCGCCTGACGGCCTCACCGCGGATCGCGCCAGTCTCGTCGACCGCGACGCACTTGGCGCCGCCGGTCCCCGCGTCGAGGGTGAGGACGATCGGCACTACGTCGATTCCAGGACTTCCGGGTTGGCGATGTGGCGCGGTCGCCGCCCTTCGATCCACGCCATGACGTCGGCGACCATCATCTCGGTTTGGTGTCGTACGACATCGCGCGTGGCGCCGCCCAGGTGGGGTGCGACGAGGACGTTCGGCAACTGGACGAAGCGGTTGGTCGGCCCTACCGGTTCCTCTGCGAAGACGTCGAGGGCGCCGCCTGCGAGGTGACCGGACGCGAGCGCCTGGTAGAGCGCATCGTCGTCGACGATGGCGGCACGAGCGAGATTGAGAAAGTAGCTGCCGGGCTTCATCGAAGCGATGCGCTCGGCGGAGATGAGTCCATGATTCTCCGGCTTGTCGGGGCAGTGGAGGGTGACGATGTCGGAGCGCCGCATCAGATCGTCGAGGTCCACCGCCTCGGCGCCGGCGGCGGCGATCTCTGCCGGGTCGACGAAGGGGTCGTAGACCAGAAGGGGAGCTCCGAAGGCGCGGCAGCGCTGGACGACGCGCCGGCCGATGGCGCCGAATCCGACGACGCCGACGATGCGTCCACCGAGCTCGAAGCCGCCGTAGCGCTCGTAGGCGGTGAGGTAGTCGGCGATGCTGCCAAATGCGATGTCGCCGGACTTGAGGCCCTGGTTGACGACGTAGATGTTGCGCAAGAGGGCCAGGGCGAAGCCGAGCGTGAGATCCGCGACCGCGTCGGCGTTGCGGGCGGGGGCGAACAATACCGGGATGGATTTCTCGGTAGCGCGGGCGATCGCCACGTTGTTGGGGTCGCCGCGACAGCTGCCGATCAGTTTGAGGTCGGTTTCGGTGATGGCTTCGTCGAGAACGAAATCGGCTTCGACGATCAGTACATCGGCTCCCTCGGCGCGAATGCGCTTGCCCAGCTTCGCCGGCTCCAGGAAGATGTGCTTGGTCTGGCGCCAGTCCTGATGAACGATGTCCATGTGCCGGCCGAGCGTTTCGAGTCCGGATTGTGCGAACGACGCGGTGATGAATGCCTTCATGAGCAGGTCGATTCTCTCGATTCGATGCCCCGACGGGGGCGGCTACTGGTCCAATTTTCAGAACGTGTCATAGTCTCGGGGGAGTGGATCGGTGTCAACTTGACGACTGATCCGTCGGTCAGATGAGAGCGGTCATTCAACGAGTGCGGAGCGCCAGTGTGCGGGTGGGCGGCGAGCAGATTGCCGCGATCGATCGAGGCCTGCTGGTGTTGCTCGGAGTTGCCGCCGGCGACGTCGAGGAGCACGCGCGCTGGATGGCCGGCAAGATCGTCGGCATGCGAATCTTCTCCGACTCCGAGGGGCGTTTCGATCGTTCCGTCGCCGAAGTCGGGGGCGCGGTGTTGGCCGTGTCCCAATTCACTCTGTACGCCGACACTCGCAAAGGTCGCCGGCCATCGTTTGTCGAAGCCCTCGGCGGCGACGAGGCTCGTGCGCTCTACGATTCCTTCGTGGCGCATCTGCGCGCCCTCGAGATTCCGGTCGAGTCGGGACGATTCGGTGCCGACATGCAAGTCTCCTTGATCAACGACGGACCGGTTACGATAATTCTCCAGCATCCCTGAGGACTCGCGCCATGCCCAAAGCAGGCTTCTACCCGATTCAGAACACCGAAATTCGCTTCGGCAAAGACGGTCATTGGTACGGAGATGGCGATGTGATCGACAACCCGCGTATCGCCCAGCTGTTCTCCTCGAGCGTCGAACGCGATCCCAATGGCGGCTATCGCCTCCGCGTCGGCGACGAGATCGCTTCGATCGTGGTCGACGATACGCCGTACGTCGTGACTGCGGTGACTGTCTCGGACCGGGTTGCCGTGACTCTCAACGACGGCACGGTCGAGCGGATCGACCCAGACGCTCTCGAGGTAGGCGAGGCCAACGTATTCTACTGCCCGGTCAAGCAGGGCGCGGAGCGAGCCCGCTTCCTACGGCCGGCGCACTACCAACTGGCCGCATACATCGACGAGTCGTCCGAGGGCGGTTTCGTCTTACAGGTCGACGATCGTGCCTTCCCGATCCGGACCGCCTGAGGGCGGTTCGGTGCGGGTGGTGCTGGTGCACCCGGAGATCCCGCCCAACACCGGCAACATCGGCAGGCTCTGCGCGGCAACGAGGACGCGCCTATCCCTGATCGAGCCGCTCGGGTTTTCTCTCGACGACCGTTACCTGCGGCGGGCCGGCCTCGATTACTGGCCTCATCTCGATTTGACGACGCATTCTTCGTGGGACGAGTACCAACGGACGGGCGGTGATCGCCGCTCGTTTTGTTTCTCGGCGAGGAGCGAGCGAAGCTACCTGGCGGCCCCGTTCGACGAGGCCGGCGATATCGACTTGATCTTCGGTTGCGAGACCAAGGGGCTGCCGAAGCAGATCGTCGAGTGGGCCGGC
>JANQHZ010000785.1 GCA_028282445.1 Candidatus Binatia bacterium
GGTCGCTTCGATGGCGTGGCCGAAGGTATGGCCGAGATTTAGGTGGGCACGGACACCGGCCTCGCGCTCGTCTTCGGCGACCACGGCCGCCTTGATGGCGACGTTGCGCTCGACCAGCTCTGTCAGGACCTCGGGCTCGAGTTGGAGAATCGCCTCGGCGTTGTCCTCGATGAATGTGAAGAGCGACTCGTCGCGCAGAATGGCGTGCTTGACGCATTCGGCCAGTCCGCAGCGGATCTCGCGTTCGGGTAAGGTCGACAACGCGAGCGGATCGGCGACCACGACCACCGGCTGATAGAAAGCGCCGATCAGGTTCTTGCCCTGAGGTACGTTGACGCCGACCTTGCCCCCGACGCTCGAATCGACCATCGCCAGCAGGGTGGTCGGGCACTGTACGAACGGCACTCCACGCAAGTAGGTCGCAGCTGCAAACCCGGCGGTGTCGCCGGTGACGCCGCCGCCGAGCGCAACCAGCGGGCTGCGCCGCTCGAGGCGGGCGTCGAGGAGTTGCTCGTAGAGCGCCCTCACGGTGTCGAGAGTCTTCTCAGCTTCACCGGCCGGCAAGGTTGCTTCGAGGACGTCGTAACCACCGTCACTCAGCGAAGCGCGCGCGGCCGTGCCGTGGATCTCGCGGACGTTGGAGTCGCACACCAGCGCGCAGCGGTCGGCGGCGGCTATGTCGCGAACGATCGCTCCCAAGCGTCCGAGAGCGCCGGCCTCGACGATCACGTCATACCGGTGGTGGGGGAGAACGACGGAAACCATGGAGCCTCATTACCACCCTTCGCCGTTGACCATAAGACCGTCGGCGGTCTGCCCGGCCGATCGGGTACGGCAGAGGCGGTGCCGACCCTCGGGAAGTCGACTCGACGTCTCGTCGGCCGCGGGATGGCGAATCGGCGGACTGGCCGGCTCGCCCTGGCCCCGGTAGGATCAATGCATGCCTTGGAAAGCGGACGATATCCCGGATCTCAGTGGAAAGACGGTCGTTGTCACCGGCGGCAACAGCGGAATCGGCTACGAAGCAGCGTCGCAGCTCGCGGCGCATGGGGCGGATACGATTCTCGCATGCCGCGATCTGAAGAAGGCGGGGGCGGCGGCGAAGTCGATTGCGGCCGCTCACCCGGACGCGAAGATCGACGCGATGGAGCTCGATCTCGCGAGCCTGGCTTCGGTCGAGAAGTTCGCCGCCGAGCTGGAAAGCAAGCGCGATCGGCTCGATGTGCTGTGCAACAACGCCGGGGTCATGGCGCTCCCCAAACGCAAGACCGCCGACGGGTTCGAGATGCACATCGGCACCAATCACCTCGGACATTTCGCCTTGACCGGACGGTTGCTGACAATGCTCGCGGCGACTGCGGACTCTCGTGTGGTGACGGTCAGCAGCACGATGCACAAGATCGGAAAAATGGACTTCGAGGATCTGCAGGGCGATCGTGCCTACTGGAAGTGGGGAGCGTACGCGCAGAGCAAGTTGGCCAATCTTCTCTTTGCCTTCGAGCTTGATCGGCGCCTCGAGGCGTCCGCCGGGGGAACGCTCAGCGTCGCCTGTCACCCAGGCTACGCCAGCACCAATTTGCAGACGGCCGGGCCTCGTATGGCCGGATCCTCGTTGGGGGAGATGGTTTGGGGTGCGGTCAATTCCGTCTTCGCGCAAAGCGCCGA
>JANQHZ010000790.1 GCA_028282445.1 Candidatus Binatia bacterium
GACCCGACCAGGATGAAGCCCTTATCGTCGAGCTCGACGCAGTCTTGTAGCCATGCGGTGTTGGGCACCGCGCCGATCATCAGAAACACGTGGCGAATCGGGTGAGTCTGCGGGGTGTCGGATTTTCGGCTTTGCCAGGTGACGGTCTCTAGATGTCGATCGCCGTCGAGAGCAGTGATCTCGGTCTCGGTGTGTAGACTGATGCGTTCGGACGCAGAGATGCGCTCGATCAGGTAGTCGGACATGCTGGCGGCGAGGCCGCTCCCACGCACGAGGATGTGGACGTGTTTGGCGTGACCGGAGAGAAACACGGCGGCTTGCCCGGCCGAGTTGCCGGCGCCGACGACCACCACCTCCTCGTCGGTGCAGAGCTCGGCTTCCATCGCGGTCGCTGCGTACTGGATGCCGGCTCCCTCGAACGCATCGCAATTGTCGACGTCGAGAGAGCGGTAGGTTGCCCCGGTTGCGATGACGATGGTTTTGGCACGAACCGAAGCCCCGTCCCTGAAAGACAACTCGTAGGGCTTGGTGCTGCAATCGATGTTCGCGACCGAGCGCGGCAAGGCGATGGTGGCGCCAAACTTCTGTGCCTGAACGTGGGCGCGACCGGCGAGGGCTTGGCCGGAGACGCCGGTCGGGAATCCCAGGTAGTTTTCGATCTTCGAGCTCGTCGCAGCTTGTCCGCCGGGAGCCTCGCCTTCGATGATCAAAGTCCTCAGCCCTTCCGAGGCAGCATAGACGCCGGCCGCCAGCCCCGCAGGGCCCGCGCCGACGATCGCGACGTCGTAGGCGAGGTTGGTCGCCGGTTCCTCGACCAGGCCGAGGTGGCGGGCGAGCTCGATGGTTTCGGGTTTGGTCAGGACGTGGCCGCCGGCCCAGGTGACAATTGGTAGATCCGACACATCGAGATTGAGCTCGCTCAGAATCTCCCTGGCCGCTTGGTCACGGTCGGGATCGAGCGCCTCGACCGGATAGCCGTTGCGTCGGAGGAAGCGTTCGATTCGGTGATGGTCGGATGAGCCCTTCTTTCCGATCAGCGCGACCGAGCCCTCGCTGTGGGTGATCAGCCCGACGCGGCGCAGGATGAATGCTCGTACTACGATTTCGGCGATATCCGGCTCCGCGGCGAGCAGCTTCTTGAAGCTCGGCCGGTCGATCCGCAAGACCTTTCCGTCGCTACCCATTCGACCGCTGACGAGAATCTTCCGGTCGTTGAAGAGATCGAGCTCGCCTGTGAAGCCGTGTTGTCGGTGAGTGTGGATCGTTCGGTTTCCGCTGCGGGTATGCTCGAAGATCTCGATTGACCCTTCGACGATGATGAAGAAGTCGACGGTCCGCTGATCGCGCTCGAAGAGAAGCGTACCTTGCGGGAGCGATTCCTCGCGTCCGAAGGGCCTTGCGCGTTCGATCTGATCCGCAGACAGCGCAGGGAATGTCTGCTCCCGGCGGCGATAGGGATCGGAAGGAGCGAGCTCTCCGCGGTCGATCTCGTCGGTAGTCGTCATTGTCGGACGGCCTCTCGTTCTGGTGGCGTTTCCTATTGGCGGCTCAGGTGGTAACCGAATCTTAGCGGTGTCGGGGGGAGCCGCCCACCCTTGCCCGTCGATTGACGAAACCCAGATTCTTGACGAGCAGTCCAGCCACGATGAATCCGATCGAACGCCTCTCCGCGCCACCGCCGCCGGGGGAACGAAACTTGCGCTGCCCGAGGCCATCGATGAGCCGTTGCGACCATGCGGCCGCATCCGGCGTTCCGTGGCCCCCGCAGCGCGGGGCACGTAGGAGCCTAAGCCGGCTAGCGAGCCTCGTGTGCCTTCTCTTCGTCGTGCACGGTGGAGCGGCTCTCGGGCACCTCGACGACCTCGAGTTGTCGGGTCCCCCCTTGGGTGGGGAGCCTCTTGCGGTGCGGGCTTGGTTTGACCTCCACGACATCAACCAGATCGACGACGAAACGGAGATCCTGGATTTTGCGGGAGTTCTGACGCTCGAGTGGCGCGACCCACGCCGCCGATTCGACCCGTCCGAATTCGGGGCCGCCGAGAAGTTCTACCAAGGCAACTTTGAGTTCAACGATATCTCTCCCGGTTGGTTCCCCGATGTCGTGCTGGTCAACGAAGCTGAATCGCAGACCAGTGGGCTCTTGCTGCGGGTCAAGCCGGACGGCTCCGTCAAGCTGATCCAGACCATCACGGCAGAAGTCGATATCGACCTCGACATGCGGCGTTTTCCGTTGGACCGGCAGCGCCTCGAGGTCGAATTCGAGATTCTCGGAGTCGGGCGCGACGAGGTGTTCTTGGAACCCGGCAACTTGGGGCCGATCGCGATTTCGTCCAGCCTGCGGGTGCCGCAGTGGGCTGTCGAGGGGGCAAGGCTCTCCTCACGTGAACGCGTGGCCTCCTACGCCGGGGGGAGTGGTGTCGCCTCGACCCTCGTGCTGACGATCGATGTCAGCAGACGCTCCTGGTACGCCCGGCGCCTGATCGTGGTGCCGCTGGCCGTGATCGTCTTGCTGTCGTTCTCGGTATTCTGGATGGAGCCTTCGTCCCTGGCGGACCGGTTGAGTGTCTCGTTCATCGGGATTTTGACGGGCGTTGCGTACCAGATGACGACGAGTGAACAGATCCCGCGCATCTCGTACTATACCTTGATGCATGCGTTTCTCGGCATCAGCTTCCTCACCATGTCGGCGACCGTAGTAATCAACTTGCTGGTGGGAGTGGCCGACCGCGCGGGGGATCAGGCGCGTGCCACACGAATCGATCGGCGGTCCCGCTGGCTCTTTCCGCTCGCCTATTTCGGGCTGGTCGGCGCGATGCTCGCGTGGGAGTTCCTCCTGCCGTAGACGAGGGACCGGCCATGCAAGGGCGGTCGTCGACGCATCGGGGGCGCCGTTGGGCTGGCTGGGGGGCCGGTACAATTCCTTCCTCGATTCGCTAGTCTAGTCGGATTGCCACACTCGGGAGATCGCCACGGCCCCGATTGCCGGGGTCCAGTGGTTTCGCAGCGAGCACGGAGGAGAGCCATGAGCCAATTTACCCATGAGATCCGAGACGGAGTTGCCATCGTTACCTTCGATTCCGGCGGCATGAATACACTGTCCCAGCAGGCGGTCGGTGACCTTCGGGCGAAGACGGAAGAGTTGAGCAAGATTCACGCCGAGACGCCTCTGGCAGGGGCGATTCTCACCGGCAATCGCTACGGTCTTGGCGCCGGTGCGAACATCGGGGAGTTGATGAACGCCTCGAAGGAGGATCTCGGCAAGTTCATCGATGTCGGGCACGAGGCGCTCTACGCCATCGAGGACGGACCGTTCCCGTGGGTCGCTTTGATCGACGGCTTCGCTCTCGGCGGCATTTATGAGCTGGCGCTCGCGTGTCACGGGATCGTCGCTACCGGGAAGTCGACGGTCGGCTTTCCCGAGATCAAGCTGAACATCTTCCCCGGTCTCGGCGGTACCCAGCGCATGCCCCGACGGAGCGGGGTTCTGCGCGACGACGGTGACGGCGGATTTCCGGCGATCTTGCAGGGCAAGAACTACAACGCGGCCAAGGCGGCGGCCATCAACATGATCGATGCCGTAGTCGCGGAGGGCGAGGACCCCGTGGCTTTCGCGACGGCGTTCCTCGAGCAGACGCTGCCGACGATCGACCGTACTCCACATCCGAGCCTAGCTCAGGCGGAAGAGCTCAAGGGGCTCGTCCTACCCGCGGTGGAAAAGGCGACGCAGGGGCGTCCGAACCCGCGCGCTCCCTACGTTGCGATGGACGTCATCATCGCCGGTGCGAAGGTATCTCTGAAGGAGGGCAACAAGATCGAACGCGACGCCTTCCTGGATGTTGCCAGCTCGCCTGAAGGCAAAGCTGGTATGCGCTTCTTCTTCACGCAACAGCGTGTGCAGAAGCTGCCCAAAGATTTTCCCGCCAAGCCGCGCAAGCTGGAGAAGATCGGTATCGACGGGGCAGACGGGTTCATGGGCAACGCCATCGCCTGGCTCTGCCTCGAGGCGGGTTACGAGGTCGTCGGCCACGTGCCGCTCGAGAAATTCATGGACAACGTCGAGCCCAAGCTCCTCCAGAAGTACGGACGAGCCGTGAAGTCGGGCAAGATGTCCGAAGCTGACGCCCAGGCCAAGGCAGCCAAGGTGAAGGTGACCGCCGACATCCAGGATCTCGCCGATTGCGATCTCGTCATCGAAGCGCGCATGGAGAACGAAGAGATCAAGGCCTCGTTTTATAGGGAGTTGGGCAAGGTCCTGAAGAAGGATGCATTGGTTGCCTCGAACTCCTCCTCGATGGGTCCCGGATTGCTCGGGGGCTTCTTTTCCGAGGGCGGGGGCGATCCTTCTCGTTTCGTCAATATGCATTTCTTCTCGCCGGCCGAGCACCCGATGATGCAGCTGGTCGAAGTGGTTCGGGGCGACGAGACCACCGACGATGCGGTAGCAACCGCTCACGCCTTTACCTTGTCGATCAAGAAGACGCCGGTGCTGCTCGGTGATGGTTCGGCCGGTTTTCTCGTCAACGCCGGGCTGGCTGCCTACTGGGCCGAGGCAGAGGCGATCTACATGGAGGGCACGCCGATCGAGAAGATTGACAAGGCGTTGCGCGAGAAGATTTTTCCGATGGGACCCTTTGAACTGGGCGATGCCGCCGGCCTCGATGTCGCTGCTGGGCTTTTCGATACGATTGCCAAGGAGAAGCCGCCGGTGAACGAACCCCTGATCTGGAAGATTCGCGAGACCGGACGTTTCGGACAAAAGACACAGGCCGGTTATTACAATTGGGAAAAGGGTAAGAAGACTGGTCCGTGGGAGGGGTTGAGCGAGATTGCCGGTGACCGCGGGGCGGCCGAGGCGAGCGAGGACGAGATCGTAGAACGCTGCATGAAGGCGCTCTACGCCAAGGCCAAGGAGCTCCTCGATCTTGGGATCGTCGGCAGTGCCGAGGAGTGCGATCTCTCCTTCGTGTTCGGTATCGGTTTCGCGATGTACCTCGGCGGCCCGATCTTCTACGCCGAGCAGCAAGGATGGTCGTGATTTGAGCTGATTTCCGACTCGCGTGAGGGGCGGCGCCGGCGATCGGGGAGCAGCGTTTCTCCCCGATCGCCGGCCGTCGCATGTGAACCCAATCCGAGGTATTCATAGGAGGGAAGAGATCCCGGGGGGGGAGATGAGCGAAGAGATCGGCAAGTTCAGCGACCGCATCGCGGGTGGCAAGGGGGATGCCGCCGCAATGGTGCCGGCGGCCACCGTGGTCCTCTTGAGGGACGGCGCGGACGGCCCGGAAACCTTGATGCTCCGCAAGAGCTCGAAGATCGCCTTCGGAGGGATGTGGGTGTTTCCTGGCGGGCGGGTGGACGACGAGGACGCGCCGGGAGCTTCGGACGAAGAACGCGCACGCACGGCCGCTGTGCGCGAGGCCGCTGAGGAAGCGTCGGTATGCCTGTCTCCGGCGTCGCTCGTATGGTTCTCGCACTGGACGCCGCCGCCGGTCGAGATCCGTCGCTACAGCACCTGGTTCTTCGCCGCGCGCGCGCCCGAGACCGAGGTCTGCATCGATCAAGGCGAGATCACCGACAGTCGTTGGATCCGGCCGCTCGATGCTCTCGAGCAGCAGCGCTCGAAGCAGATCGAGCTGGTGCCGCCAACCTTCGTGACGCTGCACTACCTGGCCATGCACGAGAGTGTGGGCTCCGCTCTCGCTGGGCTCGTGCCGGCGGAAGGCCCGCGCCGCTACGTTACGCAGATTGCGAAGAGCGACGACGGGCTCGTGGTCATGTGGGAAGGCGACGCCGGATACCCCAGCCGCGATGCTTCGGTGGCTGGGCCGCGCCATCGCTTGGTGATGAGCAAGCGAGGGTTTAGCTTCGACGACTCGGGCGCGGTGTAACGCGACGACGCCGACTCCGGCGGACGGAGGGGGGATGACGATACCGGCGGTAGACAGGGCGCTTCAGCAGGCGGTCGATTGGGCGTCGGCTTCGTTGCCGGGCCTCGGATTCCTCGCCGGCGCTGACGTGGAGGTTCCGGCCGACCCGCTGCGGCCGTCGATCCTGCCCAAGAATTACCTCGTCGAGTTCATCGCCGGTACCTTCGGCCCCGCCTCGAGTGGGCGAGGGCTCACCCGGCACCTGGAGAGCCAAGAAAACGTTCGCCGGGTGGTGACGAGGACAAACTTGGGCGTGATGGCCGCTCAGGACCTGGAAGAGAACTCGCGGCGGAAGCTCGCCGAGGTCCACGCCACCCGAGCGTTGAAGTTCAAGCACACGATGGAGCTCATCGCCGACCACGTCCTGTCGTCTACCGCGCGGCCGAGCGACGTACCGAACGTGCTGCGCGAGCTGTTCTATCTCGACGACTCACCGCTGGCGCACCAGATCGCCGTCCGGATGGCCGAGACCCGCTTCGTCGAACGTCTCGTCAAGAAAGCGGCGCGGCTTCCGGATCGGAATTTCGCGGGTTGGGGGGCGACGGCGGCGGCGCAGCGCTTCGTTGCGTTGGAGGGGCGTTTCCGAGCCGAGTTGGCTTCATTCATCCCGGTATACGAAACGGATCGACAAGGTCTTCGCAAACCCCTGGGAGACGACAAGACTCTCAAGATCGTCAACCGCATCTTCGATGTGATCGCACCGCGAATGTTCCTGATCGGTCATAGTCAGGGCGGCCTCGTCGCTCTACGAGCCATGCAACTCGGGATGCGACGCGTGCGTGTGCAAGACTCACGGCGTTACCTGTATTCGCCGCGCAGCGGCCGAGTCCATCGCTACAGCCCAGTCGCGCTCGCGATCGGTCTCGGATCGCCCTTCGACGGCATCGACACCAGTCCGCCCGAGTTCAACGGCGGGAAGGCCGCCACCTTGGATGCGGAGAGCCTGCCGGATTGGGTGAGATACCTGATGCCCGGGGTTGGCCAGATGATTCATGGAAGCGAGTTCCTCGACAAGCTGCGCGGCGCCTTCATTCCTTTTGACTGCATGGCGATCTCGATCGCCAACCCGAAGGACGGGATCGTGCGCCACGACCGGACCCGCTTACCGGTCGGCGATTTCAAGAATATGCACAACCTCAGTGTCGGGTCGACCGAGAGCTTCGACGTTGCGGAGATGATCCCGGACGTCTTTCGACCTGTTTTTGGTCTCTGGCCGACGAAGCAGTTGCGGACGTTGTTGAACGACGATCCGAGCTACGAGGGGATGCGCCAGCACTGTTCGTTTCTCGTCGATCTCGACGCCAACTGGGATGTCGACCGAGGCGAGATCATGCGCCAGATTTTCTCCGGCGAAAGCGGGCAGGGCGTCTTCGACGAAATGATGTACGAGGTCAATTTCGACGGGGTGCGCGAGCAGTTGATGGCGAACCTGCTCTACAAGCTGCGGGCGGGCGACCCCGACCGCCGCAAGAAGTTGGAGTGGATGACTCCGCGCCTCAGGCATATGATCGAGGAAGAAGAAATGCCTTTTCTCAATAGCATCGACAAGCGCGCGGTGCTCGCGCTCAACTACATCGAGCCGCAGTAGTCGAATGCCGGTGCGGCCGCTCGGGGCGTCGGTCGACCTGATGGGTACAGTGGGAGGAATCGGATGAAAGGTCCGCTTGACGGTGTTCGCGTCCTCGAGATTGCGAACTACATCGCGGTACCGGCGGCTTCGTCGCTTCTCGCCGAGCTCGGCGCCGACGTGGTCAAGGTCGAGGTGCCCTGGGGCGAGATCTACCGGTGGGCAACGCCGCGCCGCAACGGCTACGCCTCGGACTTGAAGCTCGGCCTTGCCTTCGAGATGGACAATCGCGGTAAACGCGCGGTCTCCCTCGATCTGGCGCTACCGCAGGCGCAAGAAGCGCTCTCCGTGCTCATCGACCGCGCCGATATCGTGATGACGAACGTTCTCCCCAACCGGTTGGCGAAGTTCGGACTCGACGCCGACAGGCTGCGCGCCGAGCGTCCATCGCTCATCCTGGCTCGGGTCGGCGGTTTCGCGGCCGACGGTCCTCAAGCCAACGATCTGGGTTTCGACCAAACCGCGTTCTTTGCGCTCTCCGGGTTGATGGATCAGCAACGCGACCCCGACTCGCCGCCCGCCTTCCCGCGACCTGGTGCCGGCGACCACGCGACCGCTCTGGCTCTCGTCTCGGGCGTGCTGGCCGCGCTACGGATGCGCGACCGTACCGGCGAGGGGCAAGTCGTGGACGTCAACCTCCAGCAAGTCGGGCTGTACGTGACCGGCAACGACACCTCGCAATCGGTGGTGACCGGTGAGGTCCCGCCGCGCCACGACCGCCACGCACCTCGCAATCCGCTGTGGAACTTCTACCGCTGCGCCGACGACCGTTGGTTGTTCCTGGTCATGCTCGACTCGAACGCGTACTGGCCGGGGCTGATCGAGGCGATCGATCGCCCGGAGCTCGCCGGCGACGAGCGCTTCGACGACGCGGTCAAGCGTTACAAGAATAATCGCGCGCTGGTGGCCATTCTCGACGAGGTCTTCGCGACCCGTACGCTGGCTGAGTGGACCGAGCACTTGGCTGGATTCCGCGTGATCTCGGCGCCGGTCCGTACCGTAGCGGAGGCCACGGCCGACCCGCAGGCGCGCGAGAACGGTTGCTTCGTCGAGGTCGAGCATCCCGAGCACGGAACCTTCCTCAGCGTTGCGCCGCCGTTTCAGTTGTCGAGCTTTCGTCTGGAGGGCAGCGCACCCGCGCCGATGCTCGCGCAGCACACTGAAGAGGTGTTGCGCGAGGCCGGTATCGACGAGGAGTCGGTGGCCATTCTGGTCGCGGCCGCAACCCGCTGAGCGAAAACGCAGACGGGCAACTGCTAAACCTCCCCGGTTGCGAAGTACAGTGCGCTATAATTATAGTGTCGGCTGCAAGTTTTAGGGGGGTGGCGAATGCCGTTCGACATCGTGATTCGTGGTGGCCTGGTCGTCGACGGGAGCGGAATGCCCGGCTTCCACGCGGACGTCGCTATCCAGGACGGACGTATCGTACGCGTAGGCCGGGTCACCGACGCCGCCGAGCGGGTGATCGACGCCTCCGGCTTGGTGGTGACGCCCGGGTTCATCGACGTGCACACGCACTACGACGTGCAGCTCGATTGGGACCCGCTCGCGTCGCCGTCGTGTTCGCATGGGGTGACCACGGTGCTGACCGGGAACTGCGGCTTTACTCTCGCGCCAGCGAAACCGGCCGATGTGCCGTGGCTGGCAGCGATGTTGTCGCGGGTGGAGGGCATGTCGAAAGAAGCCCTGGCGGCCGGCTTTCGTTTCGACGGCGGGTCGTTTGCCGAGTTTTGGAACCGGCACGAAGGCAATCTCGGGGTCAACGCCGGTGGTTACGTCGGTCACTGCGCCGTACGTCGCTACGTCATGGGCGACGACGCCTCCGAGCGCGCCGCGACTGCCGACGAGATCGCAGCCATGCAGGAGCTGGTTCGCCAGGCGATGCGGGAGGGCGCTCTCGGGTTCTCGACCTCGCAGATCGACATCCACGTCGGCGACGACGGTCGGGAGGTACCTTCCAATCACGCCGAAGCGGAGGAGGTAGTCGCACTCTGCTCGGTGTTGGCGGAGTTCGATCACGGCGC
>JANQHZ010000799.1 GCA_028282445.1 Candidatus Binatia bacterium
GACCGTCAATGCCGTGGTGGCGAGGTTCGACGCGTTCATCCTGCCCTTTCTGAACGTCTATTTCCTCACCGGTTGGCTGACCAACGACTCGAACGTCAAGCTCAACATCTCCATTCCGCTCCCCGGCCCATCGCCGCCGCGCCAGATTCAGTTGAGGGACTCAGGCACGCTCGAGGGATGGACCTACGGGGGCGGCACAACGCTCTCCGGCGGTTACAAGAATTGGTTCGCGGCGCTCGATGCCAACTTCGCATACGCCGAGTTCGATGAGTTCGATTCCAACCTGACAGCGATCGTAGCCAGCCTGCGAACCGGTTGGCACGGTCGGCTCGACCGCCGGCTCGGCGGCGGCGCGGCTCGGTTTTGGGTAGGCGGCACCTATTGGGACACCGAACGGGACGTGAAGGGAAGCATCATGCTGCCTGGAGGAGACCGCCTCCGCTACAAAGTCGAGCAAGGTCCCGAGAACCCGTGGAACATGAACTTCGGCACCAATGTCCAACTCTACGGGCCGGTCGAGTTCACCTTCGATCTCGGGACCAACTACGATGACATGATCAGTGTCACGTCGGCGCTGTCGTACCGGTTCTGATTCGTTCGCACGTCCAAGGCGATGCGGCCGAAGCCTCGGATCGGCAACGCCCGGTCAGAGGGTCACCACTCGGATCATGTCCGTTCCCCCGGACAGCTGTCGGTGGCCGGCAGTCAGAATCACGATATCGCCATCTCGAGCCCCAACGATCCTCCGCGCCATCGACAGCGCAAACTCGATGCGGGATTCGTCGTTGGGCTCACCCTGGTAGTGGACCGGGATGATACCCCAGTTCATGCACAGCTTGCGCGCCACCTGTTCCGACGAATTGACTGCGAGGATCGGACAGTCGGGTCGGTGCTTGGAGATCAGGCGTGATGTGAAGCCCGACTCGGTGAGACTGATGATCGCTGCCGCGTTCAGGTTGGTGGTCATGTATACAGCCGATTGCGCAACCGCTTCGGTGACGACGTTGGATGGGTTGGGCCGGATCTTCTGGAGGTATCCGTACTCGTGTAGCGACGCCTCGGCACGCAACGCGATCGTGTGCAATGTCCGCACCGATTCCAGCGGAAAGTTTCCCACCGCGGTCTCGCCGGAAAGCATGACCGCCGACGTGCCGTCGAGAATTGCGTTCGCGACGTCACTGGCCTCGGCGCGGGTCGGCTTCGGATTGCGTTCCATCGAGGCCAACATCTGGGTGGCCGTGATGACCGGCTTGCCGTTGCTGACGGTCGTCCGAATGATTCGCTTCTGGGTCGCGGGGACGTCGGCCAGCGGAAGCTCGACGCCGAGATCACCCCGCGCGACCATGATGCCGTCCGCCGCATCGACGATCTCGTCCATATTGGCGACGCCGGCTTTGTTCTCGATCTTCGCAATGATCGGTACCAGGTTGCCCTTGTCGATCAAGATCTCGCGCATCGCGTAGATATCGTCCGCGCTTTGCACGAAAGAAGCGGCGATGTAGTCGGCGCCGTTATCGGCCGCGAAGCTCAGCTCCTTGACGACTTCGTCGCGGTTCTCCGGACTGACCGCACTCAAAGCCAAATGAGTCTCCGGCAGGTTGACGCTCTTCGACTCCCCCAGCTGACCACCGTGTATGACACGACACCGAATGACTTCTCCGTCGACGCTCGCGACCTCCAACTCGATCGCCCCGTCGTCGAGAAGAATCGGCGTCCCCTTCCCCACCTCCTCGTGGAGCTTGAGATAGCTGATCGAGACGCCCCCGACATCGCCGATACGCCCGTCGCAATGCAGATCGAAGTCGGCACCCGCGACCAGGTCGACGTGGCCACCTCGAACCAAACCGGTACGGATCTCGATACCGCGGGTATCGATCATGATGGCGATGTTCCGTCCGACGTTGGCAGCCGCGGCATGCAGCATGGCGATCTGCCGACGATGCCCCTCGGGCGAGCCGTGAGATAGGTTCAGACGAGCGACATTCACGCCGGCCTCGATCATCGCCTCGAGCATCTCGGGCGAATTGCAGGCGGGGCCGATGGTGGCGACGATCTTGGTTTTGCGGATGGCGGTCATGAGGAACCTAGCCACAAATGAACACAGATCAACTCAGATCGAGACGCGCCGATGTTCGCGTCGATCGGGCCCCGGCACACGCGCGAGCGTGGGCGACGCATCCTCCTACGCCAAGGCTTCGGAGGACAGGTTGCGTCGCCCCTACGAGGAAACATGGGAACTCGGCACGGTGTAGGGGCGAGGCATGCCTCGCCCGGCCATCTCCCGCCGGCACCGTTCGTTCGTCGAATCTGTGTTGATCTGTGGTCATCTGTGGCTACTTCCGTCTTTGAAGCTGGGCCCGGCTCGTTGTAGCCAGCTTCTCGGCGCCCGTCGGCAAGCTCACCCCAACACTTCCCCCACGAGGGCTTTCGCCTCTTCTTGGATCCGAGCGAGATGATCGGCGCCAAGAAAACTCTCGGCGTAGATCTTGTAGACGTTCTCGGTTCCCGAAGGCCTGGCGGCGAACCAGCCGTTTTCCGTCGTCACCTTCAATCCGCCGATCTCGGCGCCGTTACCGGGGGCGGCGGTGAGCTTCGCGGTAATCGTCTCGCCGGCGAGGGTCGTCGCCGCGACATCGTCCGGAGACAGTGCGCGAAGGCGCTCCTTCTGCGCCGGCGTCGCCGGCGCATCGATGCGCTGGTAGACGGGCCGGCCGAAACGCTCTTCGAGCTCGGCGTAGATCACTGACGGACTCCGCCCCCGCTTCACCGTCATCTCGGCAGCGAGCAGGTCGAGGATGATCCCGTCCTTGTCTGTGCTCCACACCGTGCCGTTCTTGCGAAGGAAGGATGCTCCGGCGCTCTCCTCGCCGCCGAAACCGAGATCGCCGGAGACAAGGCCGGATACGAACCACTTGAAGCCGACCGGCACCTCGTAGAGAGGTCGTCCGAGATCGCGCGCGACACGATCGATCATCGCGCTGCTGACCAGTGTCTTTCCCACCGCCGCCGATGCGGGCCACTCGGAGCGTTCGGCGAAGAGATAGGAAATCGCAGCCGCGAGGTAGTGATTGGGATTCATCAATCCATCACGAGTAACGATGCCGTGGCGGTCGGTGTCGGGATCGTTGCCGAAGGCGAGGTCGTACTCACTGCGCAGCTCGATCAACCCGGACATCGCATGCGGCGAGGAACAGTCCATTCGAATCTTGCCGTCGTGGTCGACGCGCATGAACCGAAAAGTCGGATCCACTTCCGGATTGACCACCGTCAGGTCGATACCGTATCGCTCGGCGATCGGCTCCCAATAGCCGACGCCCGCACCCCCCATCGGGTCGACTCCGAGGCGCAGTCCACCGGAGGCGATCGCGTCCATGTCGACGACGTCGCCGAGATCGGTCACGTAAGGCGTCACGAAATCGTGGTGGTGCGTGTCGTCGGCGCCAAGCGCCTGCGACCAAGGCATCCTGCGGACACCGCCCATTCCCGAGGCGAGGATCTCGTTGGCTCGCTTCTGGATCGCGGCGGTTTCGGAGCTATCGGCGGGCCCGCCGTGCGGCGGGTTGTACTTGAAGCCGCCGTTGTCGGGAGGATTGTGCGACGGCGTGATCACGATGCCGTCGGCGAGCCGCTCCGCGCGACCGCGATTGTGCTGTAGAATCGCGTGCGAGACCACCGGCGTCGGGGTGTATCCGTTGTCGGCCTGGAGTCCGACCCCGACGCCGTGCGCCGCAAGCACCTCCAGCGCCGTTGCCTGCGCAGGCTCCGAGAGGGCGTGCGTATCTTTGCCGAGAAACA
>JANQHZ010000806.1 GCA_028282445.1 Candidatus Binatia bacterium
CCGGATAGCGCTCCGCCATCTGGATGACCTGCCGGACTTCGTCCGATTCCGGCAGAACGTCCGCTTTCATTACGATGATCATGGTCTCTCCTAGCCCGCCCTATGCGGGAATGGTGTGGCTGAAGCTATCGCGGGAGGCGCGCGCCCGAATCGTGCGCCATAGCGACCGCGACCCCGTCATCCGCACTAGCTATCGGTTTCCGGGCCGAAACGACAGTCGCGCCGCAAGCGGCGACGATACCGTGGAAGGGCAACGATATCTACGTCGTCTCAATCGACCAGCCGGCCCAAGAAGGCCGGTACCGCCTGCTCGACCCGCATCGCTCGACGGCCGATGCGAACCGCTTCGAAGTCGATCGATCGCAGAGTCTCGACCTCATAGGGGATCAATCCCCCCTCGGGGCCGATGACCAGAGTGACGGCCTCCGATACCCGAGCGGGACATTTCGCAGCCGCCGCACCGTCGCCGACGAGACGCCGTGTCCCTTCGGCGATCCGTGGAAGCCGATCCTCGACGAAGGGTTTGAATCTCGAATGGATCTCCACCTCGGGCAGCACCGTATCGCGACCCTGCTCCGCACCGAGGGCGAGCTCTTCGCGGATTCGGTCGGGTGCGAGTAGCGGGCTCCCCCAGTAGCTCTTCTCCACCCGCCAGCTGTTGATCAAGTGAATCGATCGAACTCCCATCGCAGCACAACCCTGAAGAATACGCCGGAGCCCCTTCGGCCGCGGCAACGCCAGGACGAGTCGGATATCGAGTCTCGGCGGCGGATCGCGCTCCATGGTCGTTCGCAACACCACCGCGCCCGCCTCCACGCGTTCGACGGTGGCTCGCCCGATCCGTCCGTCGAGCACGCCGGCCTCGACGGTCGCCCCGACTTCGACGCCGAGTACGTCGATAAGATGGGCGGCACGTCGACCCCCGATGCGGACCAAATCGGCTCCACCGACGAAGTCCGAGGCTCTGAGCAGGAGGAGATTCACCGGGAGAATGAAATAGAGGGATCGTGCCCGACCGCAAGCCCCGGGGTGCGAGCCCAACCGCTAATGGCACAGGCGCGGCCCGGCGCCGTACAAGCATCTCGATCGGCAGCTTTCGCTTGACACGGTTCGGTCACCCCCATAGCTGGAGCAGATGCGGCCGGCACCTCAGTCGCGCATCCCGCATGCCAGGAATTCCCCGATGCTCAGCCGAATAGCCACCTTCGCCGCCATCTGGGCACTGTCGATCGCGACCGTATCGTCAGCGGCGACGGTCACCGTACGGCCGCAGTACACCATCGACGCGTCGATCTCCTTGGATCCCGCGGTCGTTCACGGTTCGGTGACGATCCTGTTCACCAACGACAGCACGGCGACCCTGCGAGAGGCGGCGGTCCTCTTGTTTCCCAACCGGTTCTCGGTCGAGAACCAAACGACCGACCTCGCGCGACCGCTGATCCACCCGGAGGAGGACTTCGACGCCGGCGGAATCACCGTCACCGAAGTGCTCGACGACGGCTACTCCACCCAGCAGGAGATCGATGAGCGTGCCCCCTGGGGCACCGCCGCGCGCATTCAGATCCAACCGTTGGCGCCCGGCGAAACCCGCCGCATCCGCATGAAG
>JANQHZ010000637.1 GCA_028282445.1 Candidatus Binatia bacterium
CTCGCGCGCCGCGTCTCGCGATCCGCCTTGAACTTCACCGCCGCCCGCGCCTGACCGCGCCAAACGTTCTTGTCCAACTTCGGATCGACCAGATAGAGGCCGATTGTCCCTTTCTCGATATTGGTCGCCGGCGTCATGCCGCGAGCCGCCCAATAGCCCCGGGGACGACCGTACCGGTCCAAGGTGGTCGTGCGGCCGGACGGTCCCCGGCCGCTATCCGTTCCCAACGCGATCCAATGGCCGATCTGAAAGTCGGCTTCCGCTCCATCGACCTTGCGATACCCCTTGTCTGCAAGTACTGCGTCGGCATCCCGACGAATCAGCTTCACGAGGTATTCCTCGTCGACCCGGGGATCCCCGAGCGCCCCCCCTGGAACCGGCCGCCACGAATAACTGTGCCAACCAGCAGGCGACCAATCCGGCTCCCCGCTGGTTTCGACCGTCATGCCCGAACATCCCGCAACGACGAACGCGAGCACGACCAGCCTGCCCGGCAGTTTCGACAAGGCTCTCGTCGGCATCAGTCGCTGCCCTCCGCCGGCGCGGCGGCCGGCTCTTCGACCCGCACAAAGCCCTTCTCCTTCATGCAGTCCAGCATATTCGCAGCCCACTCGATGTGGCTGAAGCGCCCGTCGCCGGCGCCGCCGCTCTTGCGAGTCGCCTCCCGACACTCGTCGGCGGCAACCTCCAACGCAGCGCGGTCGGCGGCCGTCCCGTCGGTATTCTGCCAAACCACTACGCTCTCGGGCGGCTGCTGAGCCGAGCAACCGATCAGGATCGCAAGGCTAGAGACCACAAACAGTCGTACGGAGTGGCTGGGTATCCTGTTCTCGATCACGACATCTTCCATCTTGGCTGTGGGAACCCGGCGGGAGCCGCACCCGGAATACCCGATAGACTAGGTTACCGCCAACGCCAGCGCCACTGCCACCGGCCCTTCTGCCTTGACGCCTCGTAGTTCCTACGAGCCCTTTGGGTGGGAGACCATTGCCACCAGTCGCGCGATCAGGATCGCGACGTACAACTGCCCGATCACCGCCTCGGTCGATGCGATCATTCCGGCGCTCAACGTGGCCGGAGTGACGTCACCGTAGCCCAGCGTCGTGATGGTCACGAAGCTGAAATAGAGGAACCACATCGTGGTGAGCGCTCCTTGCGAGAAGGGATCGGCCGCCTCATCCGGCAGGTTGAACGATCCGGGCTCCACTACCTCCATCATCGCGAAGATCCCGGCCCACCACACACCGAGCAAAAAGTAGCCGCACGACGCAGCAGCGATCGTGTCGCCGGTGACGAGTTCTTCCTTCAGAATGTCGGCGATCACGATCCCCAGCAGCAACAGAATGAATGCACTCCGAAACAGCAGGCCGGTGAACAGAATGGCGCGGCTGGGCTCGAAGTAGACTGCCCAAGCGCACAACAGCGCGGGCACCGCCAGCGTCCAAGCGAGCGGCACGAGATGGCGTCGCTCCACCGTCAACGTACCTACGATCAACAGCGCGGTGAGCGAGACGTCGACGAGACGCAGCCCCAGCAAACTCAGGGGAAGCATCGGCGTCACGATCAGGAAGGCGATCAGCACCAACAACAGTGCCGAGAAGCGCGGAATCTTCCAAGGCAGCCTTAGCATCGTCTTACGGCCTCGCGCGTTCAGCGCGGCGGCAAATCCTCGTCAGCGCCGGACAACCCGCTCCCGACTTCCTCGTACCCGATGATGCCGTCCCATCCGTAGCCCCAGCGATATCCAGCGGGCTGCCAGGGGATGCCGCCGACCCGAACTCCGGAGCGCATGATGAAACCGAGCGCGGCGCCCGCATGATCCGACACGCACTCACCGAACGCAGCGTCGGCGCGCCGACGGTCCGCGGCGCTTCCACCGCACCAATACGCGATGTCGTGCGCCACACAGCATTCCGCCCAGTATCCATCGGGGACACAGGAGCATCCGTCGGTTGTGAACGGATGAGGCGGCTGATCATCGGCGCCACGGTGATCGATACACATCACACTGGCCGCACCGCTCAAGCGACTGCCTTGAACCGGGTCACTGCGGTAGGGCTCCATAGTGTGACGAGTCGGAGTGCACGACGTCAGCATGCAGGCGACCCAGAACGAAAGGAAACTGCCAATGCCGGCCGCCAGCCTCCGTTCGGAGGGTGCTCTCGCTACTCCCCGACACCACGTCTCGTAAAGTGACTTCATTCGATCCATGTGGAGAATCAATTGGCTTCTTGCCCCACGCCCATGCGGGATGAACCCAGCACGTACTATTGTGGCGCGCGCCACGCAAAGGCATAGAATGACGCTACGAGGCAAGGACCACTATGATGAGAGCCGCACCCGTCGCCCTGTTCGCATTTCTCGTTGCCGCCTGCGCCGCGCCGCAAAAGTGGCAAGCTCCGGCTCGGCTCGATCCATCCGACGCGCACCTTCTGCTCGAATCCACCGACCCGGGCGAGCTCGAGAACGCGCTGCTCGTCCGCGAGCTGCCCGAGATTCCGATGCCCAAGAATCTACGGCCTTGCTGCATCATGGGAGACAACGCGCGCGTTCGCCTGGGGAAACTACCGCTGCCCTTCTTCCGATTACCGAACACCCGCGGACCGATCGATCTCGGCGAGCATACGTACGGTACCGGGCTGGTGCGCACTGTGCGAAGCGGCCGGGCCGAACCGAGCGTCGACTCGGAGAACAACGGGCTCGTCTACACCTGTCGCGGCGGATTCGTCGACACCGCCCACTTGCGGGAGTGGGCGGATTGGACTCTGTACTTCGCCATCGCCTTCGCACGCAACGCCAGCCAAGGCCTCGAGATCGACTTTCCCGCCGGAGGGGCCCCGATCAAGGTTACGCTCGAGCCAATCGCCCCCGAGATCGCAAGCGAGATCGGCTTGCGGCGGCTGGCCGTCGCTCTGGCACAGTGGACGACCTTCCACCTCTCCACCTGGCACGAGATCGAGACCTGGTACGGAGCTCATTCCGTTCCGGGCTGGTCGGAGGAAGCATCCGCATACTCCCCGGAGGATATGTTCTCCAACATGCTCGGGATTCGGATCGCGGGCGGCGTCATCAACCACCGCGGCGGAGCGGAGAGCGAGGCTCTCTACAACGAAGCGGTCGGCAACTGGATCCAAGGTGTACTCGAGCATTTGGGAGCAGTGCCGAGACCGCTCGCACGACAAGCGGCGACCGCGGTTGACGGCTTGTGGTGGAGCTCGAAAGCGCGTCTACCGGACCGCGACCATACCCTGCGACGCAATTTCCAGTTCGACGTTCAAACCCCCTGGCTGGTACCGGCGAGTCGTCTAGCCGATCCCGCCTTCGCGGAGCTACGCGCGGCCTGTGGCGACAATCCGACTCCGGTCACGGTCGTTGCTCCGCAATCCATCGAGGGGCACAAGTTCGAAAAGTGGGTGACGATCGAATTCCAGCTCGAAAAGAAGCTCGCTGGCTCGGAACCGTTTCCTAGCTACGGGTCCAGCGTCACCCAAAAGGATCTCCCGGACATCATCGCGGTCAATCGAAAGCAGAACGAGGAGGAGTTCGGCAAAGGCTCGGACCAGCCGGATTGAATCGCCGCTCGCTGCGGGTAGCGCGGGGTAGGCTCTCGATCAATTCCCGAAGATCGGCAAGCGGCGCGGGAGGTCGAGAATAAGCTCGCCGGCACGCCGGAGCTCGCCCGTGTTTTCCTCCGCAAACAGCTTGAGGTCGATACTGACCTCAGGATCGTCGAGCGAGCCGCGCACCCGGATCGGCAGGCGCGTCAAGCTTCCAAGCACGAGAGTGTCCCCCGGAACGATGGAGCTGAGTCCGGTCCGGAGATTTCCCAGAACCTTCTCCGCCAACATCAGGTGAGGCACGTGGAGAACCATGTCGATGGTGTTCTGTACCAGATCGATCGTACCCGACGTCGCGATCTCTTCGCCCCCGATCGGCAGGACGTACTTCTCGTACGTCAGCACCCCTTTCTCCGCCTTCACCACGAACGGATGGAAGACCCGCGAGATCGTGTCTCCCATCGCCTTGGTCATCTGCAGGACGCGGCCGAGCATTGCCTCCGTCTTGAAGCGAACCCGCCCCAGGTCGATCCGCGCCACGCAGTCGAAGTGGCGCAGGTCGCCGTTCAACGGGTAGCGACAGCGATCGAACTCGATGGCGGCGGGACCATCTTCCCGCCGCTTCTCGAACGAGGACACGAACGGCAGGCCGACGAGGAATCGGTCGACCAGTTCGGCATTGATCTCGGCGTACTCGACGTGGACCGGACGATTCGAAACCAGACACTCATCCTCGACTCGCGCCGCCAAATCCAACTTGCCGCGCTCACCAGCGGCCTGGATTTCGACCACCCCGCCTCGCGCGGAGAGCTCTTCCGCCACGACGTGGAGATCGACGTAGGGACCGGCGGCGATCGCGACCGCACCGTCCCACCCTGCGAATCGATCGATCAATGCCGTCGGGATCCGGTACATCGATCCGCGCGCGCTCAACTCGGTATCGCCGGGACTCCGCACCCCGCGCGCATCCGACAGTCCCGCGACCACGCCGCTGAACGCGGACGGCGGCAACGACTCGGTTCCCGACTGAACGTCCTCGAGCCCCAGCTCGAAACGGATCCCCCGCTGCGACGCTTCGTCTCGCAACCGCAGCTGTAGCGATCGCGTCAACGACTCGCCGCGCACCGTCGCTATGGAGATCCTCGAAACTTCCACAGCTAGATCCAGGCTGAAAACCTCCGGCAGAAAGGGCCCGTTGCCGCCCTGCACGCGCCCCCAGGCAGCTCGCTTGACGTCGAACGATAAGGTAGGCGCCTCGCGCAGGGCGTCGGCGCGACCGAGGAGCTCGCGAGCGATAAAGCCCTGCGCGGGTTTCCACACCGCGACCTCCGGTTCGGGAAGGAACACACGTTGGTCGTCCCACTCGAGGCGGACCTCCCTGGCGTCGATTCGCGGCGACTGGATGTCGAAGCTGAGCCGCATCGGCTCACCGGCTTGGCTTCGGCGGCCGCGCACGACGATCTTTGGCCGCGTGCCGAGCAGATCAGCGCCGCTGCCCACCGCAGCGAGCACCCGGTCGGTCAACGCCGAACCGAGAGAGTCGACGACGACATCCAGCTCGAGCCCGCCGGTCTGGCCGCCGGACTCGACCCGGACTTCCACCGCGCCGAAGTCGCGGTCGCCATCTGTTCCTATCTCTACCAACCGTCCGTCCGACGAGAACAGAAACCCCCCGCCTTCGGCTCGGACCGAGAGACTGCCTGTCGGTTCGATCGAAAGCCGCCTCGACGGATCGATGAGCGGGAATCCCGACACCAGCAGACGCGTTGCACGCAGGCCAACCCGGTAGTCGGCGCTGCCCTCCCCGCCGGCGTCGTCACGGAGCCCCCCAATCGAGATCGCCGAGGGCTCGATCTCGAAGCGAACAGGCTCCAGAAGCCGCACTGGCTGTCCCGACAGCGCCGCGAGCAAGGCACTTCCCTGCGTCGGCTCGATCTCCACACGGGTCGTCGAACGGTCGAGTCGCACTCCGTCCGCACCGACAGAACCGCCGAGGCGGCTCGAGAATCCTTGGCCCGACACCGTCGCCGAAAATGCAGTCGGTCCGCCTGCCTGGTCCCCGGCAGGAGAACCCACCCGCGCCTCCACGGAAACTTCGCCGCCTATCACCGTCTGGACGATCTCGCGAATCGCCCGATCGGTCTCGTCGAGGCCATGCTCGCTCTCCCCCTCGACTGCACGAAGATTGGTCAGGCTTAGCTCGAGCCGCGCCGAATCCAGGGCCGCGACCAACGAAGGTTCATCGCGATCGATACTCAGCTCCGTCAAGCGCAGCAAAACGGCCCCACCTTCTCGCAATGGGAACGAGCCCCGAGGCACGACCTTGACTGGTCCGTCCAAGATCGCGGCGAGCAACGGGGTCGCATTGTCGAGCTTTAGGCTGAATCCTTCGCCGCGCGTAGTGATTACTCCATCGCGAAGGAGAGCCTTGCCTTCGAGCTCGACTTTCGTCGAGTGCGCCGCCACCTCGACGTTCGTCCCAATCCCGCCGTCTTGGCGGCTGGGCTGAAAGGACACCATCACCTCGTCCATCGCCGGTCCGATGATCCGTTCCGCACCGACGTCGACTCCGAGGATCCCAAAAAGCGGTTGCAGCAACGCCGCCGCAACCCCCGCCTGCGTAATCCGTCCATTCAACGAATAATGACCGGTTGCGCGCCCTTGCGCGTCGACCAGGTCGCGAACCCGCAACTCAACATTGCCGCTACCGGCGGATTCTCCGCCAAATCGGGCAACGCCGGCGCCGGTGACCGCCAAGCCGTCCACGATGTCCTCTACGGTGATCTCCAATTGCGCCGGCTCGAACACCAATGCGGCAGGGGCGATCTCGCCATCGCGAGCGATGCCCACGCTCCCGAGGAGCCTTCCCGTGCTCAGTCGGCTCGTGAGCTCGCTCTCTCGCCAGTCAATCGATCCGAGGTCCGAGGCGCTCGGCCGGAAGATCGCGGTGGAGGGCAGTCGTAGACGGTCGACCTCGAACGACAGCGCCGGCCATTCGTCGATCTGGACAGACTGCGCAAGTTTCGTCGCGGCGGGGAGCATCCCGAGAAACGAGCTCGACCGCATCTCGATGCGGGCAGGGCGTCGCGTTTGTACGAAACCGTCGCGCGATTCGACGTCGATATCGAGACGCGAACTTGGTGTGTCGGCTTCGATCGCAAGTGTCCCCTCGCTCTCGTTTCCGGACAGATGGACTTCCAGGTCGGCCGTCCCGCCGAGAGCTTCAACGAGAATCCCGCGCATACCGAGAATGCCGTCGAGCAAGACGATCGGAAAATCGTCGACAGTCAGATCAGCCCAAACGGACTTGGGGAGCCCGTCGGCGCCCCAACTCGACTGGCTTTCGCCGCCGATTTCGACCGGCTGCGCTTCAGAGGCGCCGCGCAACTCGCCTCGCAAGCCTCCGCGAGTCCGCCATCGTTTGCCGACGCGATCCACCGCGATCTCACCCGACAGGGCGTCCAACTTGACCCCCTGGCGCAAAGCCGACCCTTCCATCGCCGTACGGTCGGAGATCGCCAAGCTGAGGGATTGCACCCGAAGCGTTCCCTCGAACGGTCGCGGCGCGCGATAGCCCTGCGAGTCGCGCGATCCGCCCCCTCCCACCGCCGCCGGCCGCCGCCTCGCTGGCTCGAGGGCGCGTGCAAGGTTGGTGCTGCCGTCGGCGTCGCGCACCAAGTCGATGGCCCCGCCGACCGACACCGTACCCAGCGAGGGCCGCTCAGCGAACCACACTCCGGAGATTGCGTGAGTAAGTGTGCCTTCGTAGCGCAGCCATAATTCCCCAACCCTGCGGTCACGGTCATCGAGCAGTTCGATCGGACCGATGTCGAGCTCTCGCGTCCACCCAAGGCGAATCCGATGAACCCGAAGCGATCCACGATAGACGGAGGAAAAACGCCACTCGACGAGGGGCGGCGCGACGATCGACACCAGAGTCGGCGCGGCGATCGCAGCGGCCAGCGAGACTGCAAGTACGAGCAGTCCAAGCTTTCGCCGATCTCTATGGGAATCCGTGGGTGTGAGCGGCATCGGGCTCGCGACACTAACGCCTGTCGTCGGTCGACGGTAGTCC
>JANQHZ010000841.1 GCA_028282445.1 Candidatus Binatia bacterium
ATCTACGAGGAGTGGAAGCAGTTCGGCATCACCACGCCGCAGCGCTACGAAGCCTCCATCCTGATGCTGGACTTCGTGAACTTCACGGAGATGTCCCTGTCGCGCGACCCGCCGGCCTTGATCAGCGAGCTGAACGACATCTTCACCGGCTTCGACCGCATCGTTGAGCAGTTCGGCTGCGAACGCCTCAAGACCATCGGCGATGCCTATATGGCCGTCTGCGGCGTCCCCGAGCCGACGCCCGAGCATCCGCGGAACATCGCCAATGTGGCCCTGCGCATGATCCGTTATCTCAAGCGGCGCAACGAAGCCCACAGACAGACCTGGCAATGCCGCATCGGCATCAACACGGGCCCGGTGGTCGGCTCCATTGTCGGGATTCAGAAGTACGTCTATGACATCTTCGGCCCAGGCGCGAACCTTGCAGCGCGACTGGAAGCCCTCTCCCGCCCCATGGAGATCACGCTGTGCGAAGACATGGCGCGGCATTTGCGCGAGGAGTTCCAGTTCACGCCACGCGGGGAGGTCGAGCTCAAGGGCTTTGGCCGCAAGCGCATTTTCAGTCTGGAGTCCGGCCCCAGCATGAGCAGCAGCCCGTCGTTCGTCTGAACAAGCCGTCCGTCAAAACAGAAGCGCTCAGTTGGCGCTTGGCGACTCGCTTAGAACAAAATAAGAACATGACTTGCCAGACTGGTGCGCCGGCCAACCTCTTTGGTCTGTGTATAACCGATGGCAGCCAAGCCGGTTGGCCCCTCGCTTTCGCCGCGACCCTGACCCATATTGAGCCAGTTCGAAGAGAGGGGATGGACCGAGCGAATGGTGCCGGATGGAATGACGCCCGATGGACCAATGGCGGATGGAGTCATGACGGAAACGGCATCCGCCGAGGAGATTACCGGTCCCCGCATCGAGGTGCGCGGCGCCCGCGAGCATAACCTCCAGAACGTCAACATCGTGCTGCCCCGCGACCAGCTGGTGGTCATCACCGGGCTGTCGGGCTCAGGCAAGTCCTCGCTCGCCTTCGACACCATCTATGCCGAGGGCCAGCGCCGCTACGTGGAGTCTCTTTCGGCTTACGCGCGCCAGTTCCTGGAGCTGATGCAGAAGCCGGACGTGGACTCCATCGAGGGGCTGTCGCCGGCCATCTCCATCGAGCAGAAGACGACCTCCAAGAACCCGCGCTCGACCGTTGGTACGGTCACCGAGATCTACGATTATCTGCGCCTGCTTTTCGCACGGGTCGGCGTGCCCTACTCGCCGGCCACCGGCCTGCCGATCGAAAGCCAGACGGTCAGCCAGATGGTCGACCGGGTGCTGGCCATGGAAGAAGGCACCCGCCTTTACCTGCTCGCGCCCATCGTGCGCGGCCGCAAAGGTGAGTACCGAAAGGAGCTTCTCGAGCTCCGTAAGAAGGGTTTCCAGCGGGTCAAAATCGACGGCGAACTCTACGACATCGAGGACGCGCCGGCGCTCGACAAGAAGCGCAAGCACGACATCGAGGTGGTGGTCGACCGCATCGTGGTGCGGGAGGGGTTGTCGCAGCGTCTTGCCGACTCTTTCGAGACGGCCTTGGAGCTGGCCGACGGCCTGGCCTTCACCGAGGATGCCAAGACCGGAGAGCGCGTGACCTTCTCGGCGCGCTTCGCCTGTCCGGTCTCCGGCTTCACCATCGACGAGATCGAACCGCGGCTGTTCTCCTTCAACAACCCTTTCGGCGCCTGCCCGTCCTGCGACGGCCTGGGAGCCACCAGCTATGTCGATCCGGACCTGGTGGTGCCGGACAAGCGCAAGTCGCTGAAGAACAACGCGGTGGCACCCTGGGCGACGACCGGCAACACCTCGCCCTACTATGTGCAGACGCTCGAAAGCGTGGTGCGCCACTACCGCGCCTCCATGACCGAGCCTTGGGAGGAGCTGCCCAAAGAGGTGCAGGACGCCATTCTCTTCGGGACCAAGGAGGCGATCACGCTGCGCTACGACGACGGTCTGCGCAGCTACGAGACCAAGAAGGTCTTCGAGGGCGTGATCAACAACCTGGAGCGCCGCTGGCGGGAGACCGACAGCGACTGGATCCGGGAAGAGATCTCCAAGTACCAGACCAGCAAGCCTTGCGAAGCCTGCGACGGCTATCGCCTCAAGCCCGAGGCGCTCGCGGTCAAGATCGGCGGCCGCCACGTCGGCGAGGTTTGCGAGCTTTCGGTCAGCGACGCCAAGGACTGGTTCGACA
>JANQHZ010000858.1 GCA_028282445.1 Candidatus Binatia bacterium
AGCAGGCCGACGAACATCAGAATGCCGAGACTTGCCACCCGCTTCCTGCTCAGACGCCACATCGCGCCCAACCTAGATGAGGCAACTTACAAAAGTCCACAGAAAATCGAGCGATTCACGGACGTTGTCCGCGTACCGCCTTAGACTTTTCGGTATCTGCGAAGTCGTTGTGTCGATGATAGCCGTGCTGTTTCTCGCGCTATGCACCGGCTGTAACGCAGACCACGCAGAGCAGCCGAGGGCTGCGACTCACTCTTCGCCCTTGCCGGAGCCGCCGATGCCGGCGCTGCGAAGCGGCGTGGTGGAAACGACGGAACTGCCCATCAACCGAGTTTATCGGTCGATGCAGGGGCCCTACGCCAGGGTCGGGCTGGACCCCTCGGGCCTCGACTGGGTGACCGGAATCCGTACCGAGGTCGTGGATACCGAGGACGGGACACCGATGGGCGAGGAGTTCTTCTGCCACAGTCAAGTCCAGATCGGGAACGGATCGCGCCTTCTCACCATGGCGACCGGTGCCGCTGAGATCCGTTTCCCAGCCGGATTCGCTATGCCGCTGGCCGAAATCGTCGCGGACTCCGGCGGAGGGGCGATCTCTTTCCTCGGGATGGTGCTCAACAACCACGAGCCCCTGATCGACGAGGTCGCCAAGGTCCGGGCAACCTTCGATTTCTTTCGCGATGGTGATTTCGGATCGAACGCGCGTCCCAGACGGCTTTATGCGGCCAGCTTGATCATGCAGGTCGATGACCTGGAGGAATACACGGGTGGTGATGGTCCGGCGATGGATTCCGATGTAACGACGCACTGCGCGCTCGTCGAGCAACCCCTCGGGGGAAAGCTGCCACTACACTGGATCGTCCCGCCTGGTGTTCAGAAGACCCGTAATCGGATCGATGGGCTGGTCCCGATCGATGGCACCGTTCACTTCGCGTGGGTCCATCTGCACAACTATGCGCGCTACATGCGTCTGGTCGATGTGACGACTGGCGAGGTGCTGTTTCAGGCGGATGTGACCAACGAATCCAATCGAGACCAGATCGCTCACATTGGGACCTACTCGAGCGAACAGGGATTCCCGATTTTCAAGGGGCGAAGCTACGAGATCGAAGCGCTCTACGACAACACCACGGCGGGAGATGTCGACGCCATGGCGATGATGGTCTTGTACTACCACCCGGAAGGCAATCGCCGGGTTCGATATCGCGCCAGTGGCAGCTGACCTCGGCGATATTGCCGTGGTTGGGGTTGGTCGCAAATCCGCCTGCGCTTCGTTGTCTACACTGCGCGCAACAAGTCGGCTATCCGGCGACACGTGCCCAGACCTTTCGCCGCGCGTGCACCAACGGATTACGCGGCCTTTGCCCACGCGATGAGAGAGTGGATGGCGGCGACGCTGGATCCGTGAGCAACGCTAACGTGTGCTTGCCGATCGGTTAGTGATCTCGGATCACGAAGTCGTCCAGTGGGTTGGCGCTCGTGCTGATCTCGCTGCCGTTCCGGCTCTCGACGCAGCCTGTTCTCGACGCTCGTGTGTGGCCTCAGTCTGCCTGGGATAGCGGTAATCCAGCGTCGCGCCAGCGGGTCATGTGGCCTTCGAGATAGTGGATCTCGCCGGTATCGACGAACCACAGTTGCGCGAGAGCGATGCCGGCGCGCGGACCGTGTTCGCAGTGGATGACGACTGGTCCGGTCTTAGCCGCGGGGGGAAGAGTGTCGAGATTGAAGGCCAGGGTCCAGAACGGAACGTGAATCGCTCCGGGAATGTGGCCGGCGCGGTACTCGCGGGTGCTGCGCACGTCGAGGATGGTCGGCGAGTTGCCCGACTCGATCTGTGCGGCGAGCTCTTCGGGCGCGATGTGTGGAGCGCAGCCGGCGAGCAGCAGGAGGGTGCCGATGGCCGCAGCCCGCACGACCTCGGTCATCGCATCCGATCCGCGCTGATCGATGCGTTTGCGGCCGGTCATTCGATCGAATCGATGCGCTGCATGTCGACGCCGACATCGAGGGTGTGGTCGCCGCCGCCGTACAGGACTCCCTTGAACGGCGTCACATCGGTGTAGTCGCGGCCCCAGCCGATGGTGACGTAGCGGTCGTCGGGGAGCTGATCGTTTGTCGGGTCGATGTCGACCCAACCGAGCTCGGGCACGAAGGCGGAGAGCCATGCGTGCGAAGCGTCCGCTCCGACCAGCTTCGGCTTGCCGGGGGGAGGGAGCGTTTCGAGGTAACCGCTGACGTAGCGAGCCGGGAGTCCGAGCGAGCGCAGGCATCCGATGCCGAGGTGGGCGAAGTCCTGGCATACGCCACCGCGGTGCGCCAGCACCTCGCTGAGATGGGTTTGCACCGTCGTTCTTTCAGGGTCGAACTCGAACTCGCGGTGGATCCGGCTGGATAGGTCGACGAGCGCCTCCAGCATCGGACGTCCGGGGGCGAACGACGATTGTGCGTAGCTAACCAGCTCCGGCGAGGTTTCGATCGATGGAGACTCGAGGCAGAACTGCTGTGCCGCCCGCACTTCAGGGTCGTCGCTTGCCCGCACGTTCCGCCGGGTGTCTTCCCAACCCATGGGGTGGTCGGGCGGCGCCTGCGACGGGTGCCAACGCTCGATCTCACTGGTCGAGGTGACGACGAGTTGCTGGTGCTCGTCCTCGACGGCGAAGTAGACGACGCGGTTGCCGAAAATATCCTCACGCTCGGTGGAAACGGTGGGGGCGGGCTCGACCGAAATGTGGCTCTGCTCGCAGCGCTGGTAGGGGGTTGAGCGCGGCTGCAGGCGGGCTTCGTTGTGGCATAGCTTGACCGGGTGACTGTAGGTGTACTCGGTCCGGTGGTTGACGCGGTATCTCATGATTGTGGGGTGAGGACTGTCGGGCCTTCTATCGGCTGGAAGTAGTTGGTGGCGAGCTGCGTTGAAATGGCCGCCAACCGCTCCGATACGTAGCTCAGGTTGCTCTCGAGGGCGGCGTCGAAGAAGCGAGGTTCGGTTGCATCGGGTTGTGCGGTCTTACGCAGGTGCGCGAGCGCCTGGCGCAGGATTTTCTGCGGAGCGACGTCGTCCGGTTGGTTGCCGCGGGGCGACAGACCCTGGAGCAGCGAGTCGAGACGGATCAGCTGGAAGACGAGGGATCGCGGGTTGCTATCGTCGTCGATCAGCAGGTCGAGAACCGATTCCGCGGACGGCGTCGAGCGGTAGCGGACCTGATACGCGGTTTGCGCGTCGGCAAGCCCGAGGATCTCGTGCCAGGGGCGGTTCGCCGGGTTGGGATCCGCCGCCAACCTGCGCAGGGTCGCGTTGAGAGCCAGCGCCCGTTCGAGACACCGGCCGGTCTCGAGGAAGCGGCGACGCGCACCGCGCGTCATGCTGTCGGCGCATAGTCCGCCGAAAGCTGCCAGCAGGGTGAGCAGATCCTCCAAGCCGGCGAGGTCGCCAAGAGTAGGCCCCAACGATCCGGCCTGGCTGCCGATCGACAGGATGGTACGCCAGGTGTCGTAGGAAAACTGGTCGCGCACGGCGTCGGATGCACCTAAGAGCGCGCCGATGTCGTTGCGTACCGAGCCGATCAACATTTGGTCGGCGAGAATTCCGGTGACGCCGGCGTTCTCGATCGGTCCGGATTGGCCCGAGTTGAACGGCGGATACGTCGCGGTCAGCTCGCAAGCGACCGACAGCAGACATTGCAATCGAGGGTCGCGTTGGTCGGTGACGTCTCCCTCGAGGGTAAGGCGCGCGACCTCGCGCAGGGCGCGGGTGGTTTTCTCGATGCGTTCCGAATAACGGCCGACCCAGAAGAGGTTCTCCGCGACCCGGCGGCCGACGGCGATCTCGGCGTGGCGCAAAGGCAGCGGCGCCTCGGACGCCGTAATCGCTTCGAGCTCGCGTTCGGGCTCGGATGCGAGCACCCAGATATCCTTGCTGGCGCCGCCCGAGCGCGTCGAAACGAGCTTGCTGTCCGGCGTCGGTGCGACCCGGCAAAGGCCCCCGGGCATGACCGTGTAGCCGCCACTGTCGGCGGCGACGAAGCTGCGCAACACCATCGGCCGCGGCTCGAGGCGAGAGCCGACGACCACCGGGGCGTGCGAGAGGCGAACGTACTCCTGGCCGACGAAGAGATGCGGCGCCGCTTCGATCTTGGCGACGATGCGATCGCGGCCCTCGGCATCGAGCTGTCCGCCGAAGACGGTCATGTCGCTCGAGTGGGGATTGGTCGGCTTGATGACGAGATCCTGCAGATTCTCGGTGACGTAGCGTCGTGCCTCATCGTGACCGCACCACCAGGTACGGACCGAGGGCATCTTCAGGTCCTGACCGAGCAGTTGTTGTGCCAGTACCGGCAGGAACGCCATCAGTCCGGGATTCTCGATCGCGCTGCAGCCGATCGGATTGACGATCGCGACGTTGCCGGCTCGCGCGGCTTGCAGCAGGCCGGGAGTGCCGAGCACCGAGTCGTTGCGTAGCTCGAGAGGGTCGCAGAAGGCGCCGTCGACGCGGCGTAGAATCACGTCGACCCGACGCAGGCCGTCGAGCGTGTTCAGCCACACGCGTTGATCGGCGACGGTCAGGTCGCTGCCCTGGACGAGCGTGCAGCCGAGGTAGTTGGCCAGGTAGGTGTGTTCGAAGTAGGTCTCGCTGCCCGGCCCCGGGGTGAGGAGAACCATATTGGGAATGTCGTCGGCATCGGGGGCGAGCTCGAGCAGGGCGGTGCGCAGCCGGCGGAAGTAGAAGCGCAGCCGGTGCACCTGCGAGTCCCGGAAGATGCTCGGCAGCACGTGCGCCATGACGACGCGGTTCTGTAGTGCGTAGCCGGTGCCGGAAGGCGCCTGGGCGCGGTCGCCGAGCGCGATGAAGGTACCGTCCGCGGTACGGGCGATATCGGCCGAGTAGGTCGGCAGGTGTCGGTTGCCGGCGACCGGCATTCCGAAGCAGGGCCGGAGAAAACCACTATGACCGTAGATCAGCGAAGCCGGGAGGACGCCGCTGCGGATCAGTCGTTGCGCACCGTAGAGATCTTCGAGTACCGCTTCGAGCAGCTCGGCGCGCTGGACGAGACCGACTTCGATGGTTCGCCAGCTCGAGCTGGAAATCAGCACCGGCATCGGGTCGAGCATCCAGGGAAGCTCGCTGCGGCCGCCTTCTCCGAAGGCGTTGTAGGTGACGCCGCTATCGTGCAGTAGACGACGGCCCTCGGCGCAGCGTCGGTCGAACTCGACCGGCCCGAGGGTCCCGAGCGATCGGATCAGGTACTCCCACTCGGGGCGCACGGCTCCGTCGGCGGCGTAGAGCTCGTCGAATACGGTTGCCTCCGGCGCGTAGCCGTCGAGGAACGACGGCAGCGCTGAGGTGGCGGATCCCGAGGTCATGCGGTCGCGTTGCGGGATGTCATGCTCGTTCGGAGTACCGCAGGTCGAGGGTAAACGGGTACTCGGTCGAGCTCTCCTCGCGCGGCGCTTCGAGATTGCCCGCGGTGTGACCGTGGCTCTGGAAGCGAGCGACGCGGCGTGCCTCGGCCTCGTTGGCATTGACCGGGAAGACGTCGTAGTTGCGTCCGCCTGGGTGCGCGACGTGATAGGTACAGCCGCCGATCGAACGATGGTTCCACGTGTCGACGATATCGAAAACGAGAGGCGCATGCACGGGAATCGTCGGGTGCAGGGCCGACGGCGGCTGCCAGGCGCGGTAGCGGACTCCGGCGACGGCCTCGCCCTTGGTCGCGGTCGGCTGCAGCGGGACGCGCCGGCCGTTGCACGCGACGACGTGGCGATCGCCGTAGATCCCCGACGCCTTGACCTGGAGGCGCTCGAGCGAGGAATCGACGTAGCGCGCAGTGCCCTGCGACGAGACTTCCTCGCCCAACACCAGCCACGGCTCGATCGCCGGTCGCAGCTCGAGCTGGAGATCTCCCACCTGAACCGTACCATGGCGCGGAAAGCGGAACTCCAGGAAGGGGGCGAACCACTGCAAGTCGAATGGGTAGCCTTCGTTGCGTAGCTCGCCGACGACCTGACGCAAGTCCTCCCACAGGAAGTGTGGCAGCATAAAGCGATCGTGCAGCGCCGTTCCCCAGCGTTGCAGACGATGGCGATAGGGATTGTTCCAGAAGCGTGCGACGAGTGCGCGCACCAGCAGCTGTTGCAACAGGCTCATGCGGGCATGCGGCGGCATCTCGAAGGCGCGCATCTCGACCAGGCCGAGGCGGCCGGCCTCGCCGGTCGGCGAGTACAGCTTGTCGATGCAAAATTCGGCGCGATGCGTATTGCCGGTGACGTCGATCAAGAGGTTGCGGAGCAGGCGATCGATCAGCCACGGCTGTGCAACCTCACCCCCCGGCATATGCTGAAACGCGATCTCGAGATCGTAGAGGCTGTCGTCGCGCGCCTCGTCGATTCGCGGCGCCTGACTGGTCGGGCCGACGAACATGCCGCTGAAGACGTAGGAGAGCGAGGGGTGGTGTTGCCAGTAGGTAATCAGGCTGCGCAGCAGATCGGGTCGTCGCAAGAAGGGGCTGTCCTTTGCCGTCGGCCCGCCCAGGGTCAGGTGATTGCCGCCGCCGGTGCCGGTGTGACGACCGTCCAGCATGAACTTCTCGGTCCCCAATCGACAGAGCCGCGCCTCTTCGTAAAGTGCCTCGGTAACCCCCGATACCTCGTCCCAGCCACGCGAGGGATGAATATTGACTTCGATCACGCCGGGATCGGGGGTGACACTCAAGCGGCGCAGCCGGGCGTCGCGGGGCGGCTCGTAGCCTTCCAGTACGACCGGGATCGATCGCGCGGCGGCGGCCTCTTCAATCGAGGCGGCAAGGTCGATGAAGCCTTCGAGCTTTTTGATCGGTGGCAGGAAGACGTGCAGGACGCCGTCGCGCGGTTCGACGCAGAGCGCGGTGCGAACGAGGTCATCGGCGGACTCTCGCTTGCCGTCCCGAAGCTTCGCCTTGCGCTTGCTCGCGGTCTTGCCGCCGCCGCGGCCCGCCGCCGACTTGCGACGCTCTTCCAGCGAACGCTCGGCTTCCAACAGCTCGCCGTGCTCGGCGAAGTGGGAGGGCTCGAAGTCGTCTTCTCGGTCGTCCGGATGCACCCAGGGCAGGGCCTCGAGCGGCAAGCGCAGGCCTACGGGAGAAGACCCCGGGCTGAGGAACATCTGACCGCGACGAAAGTACCATGGACCGCTCTGCCAACGCCCGCGCCCCTGATCGTCGACGCGCCAGTCGAGAGGAAGCACCCAGCCGGTCGGCTTGGTGGGGCCTCGCTGCAGGAGGTCGGCGAGAATCTTCCATTCCTCCGGGTCGTCGCGGTCGATCGCCAGGGGGTCGACGTTGACTGGCAGCGCGTGTTCTTTCCACGCGTAGTAGAACAAGTCCTCGAACGCCGGCACCAGGTGAGCGGGCTCGAGCCCGAGTGCGGTGGTCAATGCGGTGGCGAAAGCCTCGGCGTCTTCGACGGTATGACCGTAGGGGGTCTGCTGATCGGCGAGCAGCGCCGCATCCTTCCATAGAGGCTTGCCGTCGGCGCGCCAGAAACAGGAATACGTCCAGCGGGGCAGCGACTCGTTGGGGTACCACTTGCCCTGACCGAAATGCAGGAGACCGCCCGGTGCGAATCGATCGGCGAGCACACGTACCAGTCGGTGTGCCAGCTGCCGCTTGTGCTCGCCGTCGGGTGCGGTGTTCCACTCGTCGCCTTCCATGTCGTCGATCGACACGAAGGTGGGTTCGCCGCCCATGGTGAGACGGACGTCGTTCTCCTCGAGCACGCCGTCCACCTGGCGGCCGAGTGCGACGATCTCGTGCCACTGCTCGTCGCTATACGGCTTGGTGACGCGTGGATCTTCGTGCACCCGCTCGACGCGGTTGTGGTAGTGAAAGTCGGTCTCGCAGGGCTCCGTGCTGCCGTCGATCGGGGCTGCCGACGAAGGCGTCGGCGTGCATGCCAGCGGGATGTGGCCCTCGCCGGCGAACAATCCGGAGGTCGGATCGAGACCGATCCATCCTGCACCGGGCACGTAGATCTCGGCCCAGGCGTGGAGGTCGGTGAAGTCTTGCGCCGGGCCGGAGGGACCGTCGAGAGCCGGCGTGTCGGCAGTGAGCTGGACCAGATACCCCGAGACGAAACGCGCTGCGAGCCCGAGATGGCGGAGGATCTGGACCAGCAGCCAGCCGGAGTCGCGACACGAGCCGCGCTTCGATGCGAGCGTCTCTTCGCACGTCTGGACGCCCTGTTCGAAACGCACGACGTAGAAGATGTCGTCACACAGGCGCTGGTTGAGCGCGACCAGGAAGTCGACAGTGGCTCGCGGTCGTCGATCGACGCCTTCCAGCCACTTGCGTAGAAGCGGGCCGTTCTCGCGGATCTCCAGATAGGGGGCGAGCTCGGCCGCAAGCGATTCCCCGTAGACGAAGGGGATCTCCTTGGCCGACTCCTCGAGGAAGAAGTCGAAGGGGTTGATCACCGTCATGTCGGCGATCAGATCGACTTCGAAGCAGATCTCCCTCGTCTTCTCCGGGAAGACGACCCGGGCCAGGTAGTTACCGAAAGGGTCTTGCTGCCAGTTGATGAAGTGCTCGGTCGGCTCGATCGCCAGCGAGTACGCCGTGATCGGGGTCCGGCTGTGCGCGGCCGGGCGGAGTCGAACGATGTGGGGGCCGACCTCGATGAAGCGGTCGAACCGGTAGTGGGTGCGATGGTTGATCCCTACGTGGATGCTCATATGTCGCTTTCTCTATTTCCATGGCGCCCAGCTATTTAGGGTCTTTCACATCGCGGAGGTCTCGACAATTCAGCCCCGCACACGCCGCCCCGGCGCTCTCCAACTTGTTTGCAGCGATGGGTCTGGTACTTCTTGGTACGAAATGAGGAAACCAGAGCACTTCGACGTCGTCGTGGTCGGCGCCGGGATCTCCGGCATCGGCGCCGCCTACCACCTGCAGCAGCGCTGCCCGGATCGCTCCTTCGTGATCCTCGAGGGGCGCGAGAGCCTCGGTGGGACCTGGGATCTGTTTCGCTATCCGGGCATTCGCTCGGACTCCGACATGTACACCCTGGGGTATTCGTTCAAGCCGTGGACGAATCCCAAGGCGATCGCCTCCGGTCCGGACATTCTGGAGTACCTGCGCGAGACCGCAGAGGAGAACGATGTCGAGTCCCACATCCGCTACCGCCACATGGTCAAGCGGGCGTCTTGGTCGAGCGAGGATGCGCGCTGGACGGTCGAAGCCGAGCGTGGCGACAAGGGCAAAGCGGTTCGCTTCACCTGCAGCTTCCTGTTCATGTGCAGCGGATACTATCGCTACGACCGCGGCTACACGCCGGAGTTCGAGGGCACCGAGCGCTTCACCGGCCGCATCGTCCACCCGCAGTTCTGGACCGAAGACATCGACTACGAAGACAAGCGGGTGGTGGTGATCGGCAGCGGTGCGACCGCCGTCACCCTGTTGCCCGAGCTCGCGAAGAAGGCAGCGCATGTGACGATGTTGCAGCGCTCGCCCACCTACATGGTGGCTCGGCCGGACGAGGACGCCGTGGCGAATTGGCTGCGGAGTTACCTGCCGGAGACCGCTGCGTACGGAATCACCCGTTGGAAGAACGTCTTGCTCAACATGTTCTTCTTCAACCTTTCGCGCCAGAAGCCGAAGATGGTCAAGAAGGCGATCCTCGACCAGGTGACCAAGGAGCTCGGGTCGGACTACGACGTCGGCAAGCACTTCAAGCCGCGCTACAATCCCTGGGACCAGCGCATGTGCTTGGTGCCCGACGGCGATTTGTTCGAGGCCATCCGGAACGGCAGCGCGTCAGTGGTAACCGACCATATCGACACCTTCACCGAAAAGGGAATCTTGCTGGAATCGGGCGAAGAGCTGGAGGCCGATCTGATCGTTACCGCCACCGGGCTCGAGCTGCAGGTGATGGGCGGAATGGAGGCCGATGTCGACGGCGTGCCGGTCGTGACCGGAGAGGGCGTCAGCTACAAGGGGATGATGTTGAGCGACGTTCCCAACATGGCGTCGGCGATGGGGTACACCAACGCGTCGTGGACGCTGAAGTGCGACCTGACCTGCGAGTACGTGTGCCGT
>JANQHZ010000863.1 GCA_028282445.1 Candidatus Binatia bacterium
CGCCTGCGTTCGGCGCCCAATTTCAGCGACTGCTCGCAGTGCACCGCCGGTCGCTATTTCGCGACGGTGATGCCGGACGGCTTGGTCGTGCCCTGCCACCTGACGAGCGGTCAGGGGCCCTACCTGAACGGCCTCGAAGTCGGCTTTACGCGCGCCTTCTTGGAAATGCCTAGGCCCAAAGGGCCGGGCTGCGCGATCAGCCCGTACAACGAATCCGATCTGATCTTCAGTCTCGATGCGCGCGCGGTGCTCGCCGCCGTTCGTCGAGCGTTCTCCTCCCCGGGGGCCGTCTCACCCGCATGAGTCCAACCTCCTGGGGTTTCGCCGGCGCGACGGCGGCGCTCGTCGTCGCGTTCATCCTCGGAATCCCGCGCCCCCAACGCTCCGGTCCGATTCATCCAGCGCTCATCGGCGCGGCGCTGATCTTCCTGACTTCGTTGGCGGTGCGGGCCTTGTTCGTCGAACCGACCCTGGTCCACGCTGACGTCGCCGCGCCTTTGTTGGTCGATTGCGCGTTGCAGTTCCCGCTGCCTTGCACGAATCGAGGGGCTTCGTACGGCCAATACGGTCACTGGCTGCTCGGCGCCATGGCGGTTCCATTTGGTCGAGATCTGGACGCCGTGTTCACAGCCATGCAGATCGTCGGTGCGCTCAACGTGGCGCTGTTGGCGACGCTCGCCTACCGGCTGTCCGGGTCGGCGTACGGCGCTTTGTTCACGGTTGCGGTGACCGCCACCAACCCGATCTTCATGCGCGTCGCGGCATCCGAGGACATGCACAATATCGGCTTGCTTCTCGGCTTGATCGCCTTCCTTGCGATGGACTTTTTCGCTCGGACCCGACGCGTCCTCCTGCTGTTTGCGGTCGTACTGGCGCTCGGGCTGATGATTCATGCCCGCCAGACCTTCCACCTGTTTGCTCCCTGCGTATTCCTTCTCGGCCTCGCTCGCGGCGGAGCCAGTATCTTGCGGAGCCGCGCCTATTGGATTGCCGGACTGATGGTTCTGGCCGTCCTGCTGCAGAGGGCGATCGCCAGCGACTCGGCAAACCTCGGCCAGCAGATGGCTACGATCCTTTCGCAGCCGATCCTTGCACCGACCATCTTGAGGTACCACGGACTTTTCGATGTCATTCGCTTTGGTCCGCTCGCGCTTCTCACCCTGGCTGCGATCGTCTGGGCTTGCCTCGCCGGTGGTGTCGCGCGGGTCGTCGCCCTGATTTTCGGGATGAACTTCATCGTCACCTATCCCTGCGGTATGGCTTCGCCCGGCGTCGAGTTTGCGCAGCGGATCTCGGTCTTCGCCCTAGCCATGCTGCTCTGTGGAATGGCGGGCGCCGCGTTCGTCGAGCGGCGTGTCGTGAGGGAGCGTCAGCTCGCCACCGGAATGGGCATCGCGTTCTTATTGAGTGTGATTCCGCCGCTCTTTCCCGGCTGGCAAACCCTGAGCGAGTTGACTCCGATTCACCGCGAATACCTCGCGGTGGAGACTGCTGCCGAGTCTCTACCGACTGAGTTCTGGCAGGTCACGTTGGTGCCGACCGACACCAACTCCTACGGCGGCTCACGCTACAAGGGACTGCTCGAGCGCACGGGGAGAGTGGTGCACACGGTTCCGGTCGGTGAGATCGATGGCAAACCCCGACCGTGGATCTTCCTGGAAAACATCGAATGCTGGACCTATTCGTTCCCGGAGGTTGCGGGGGGAGGAGACGGAGGGGACCAGCCTCGAGAGCAGCGGTATCGGTGGGATCTGGTCATCTTCGGCCGGCAGCGGTCGACGATCCGCCCTCCGGCCGAGGTTCGCCCGCAGTGCGATCCTATCTTGCGCGATAGCCTCCCGCTCGGGCCGGAGCAGCTCCTTGCCAACGTCGAGGACGACGCGCCGTTCCTGTTCTACTCGACCTCGACGGTGCCCGTCCGCTTCCACGAAGTTTCGGCGCTACTTCCGCAACCGGGGCGTGGAGCGTCTTGAAGCGGGGACCCGGGATCAAGCAGAGGCTTTTGCCGAACGAATCGACGGATCCCAGAGCGATTCACACGGAATCTTGCTCGTGTCGCAGCGGTCGGCGTACTTGCGGGCGAGCTCGATGCCCTCGCGGATCAGTTCGTCGCTCACGATCGTTGGGACCAGTCCCTTGTCGAGAAAGGTCTTGTTCTCGACCCGGAGCTCGTTGCGGTCGGCCTCCAAGCGCGGGTTGTCGATATGGGAGATCGCAGTCCCGCTCACGCGTGAGACCCAATCGGCGAGCTCGCCGACCTGGTGAACCTCGGTCATCTGATTGAGGATCCGCACTCGACTGCCGCGCGGGGGAGGGGAGTCCACCGCCAACTCGATGCACTTGACCATGTCCTGGATGTTGATGAACGCTCGCCGCTGTCCACCGGAACCGTGGACCGTGAGCGGATATCCGACCGCGGCTTGGACCAGGAACCGGTTGAGAACCGTCCCGTAGTCGCCGTCGTAGTCGTAACGGTTGATCAAGCGCTCGTCGCGCATCGTCTGATCCGTCTGCGTTCCCCAAACGATTCCCTGGTGCAGGTCGGTTACGCGAACGGAATCGTTCTTGGCGTAGAACAAGAACAACAGCTGGTCGAGCGACTTGGTGAGATGGTAGACGCTCCCGGGTGAGGTCGGATGGAGAATCTCCTGTTCCACCAAGCCGCCCGCGTCTTCGACTTTTACGCGCAGGTAACCCTCGGGGATTTTGTTCTCCATGAACCCATACCCGTAGACCCCCATCGTACCGAGATGGACCAGGTGGGTGTCCCATCCCGACTCGACGATGGCGCAGAGCAGGTTGTGGGTCGCGGTGACGTTGTTGTTGACGGTGTAGCGCTTGTGCCAGGGCGACTTCATCGAGTAGGGCGCCGCGCGTTGCTCGGCGAAGTGAACGACGGAGTCTGGGCGAAACTCTTCGAAGAGTGATTGCAGGGCGTCGTAGTCGCGAGCGATGTCGCCCTCGACGAAATCGATCGTCTTGCCCGACACCTCTTGCCACGCAGCCAGCCTCTCTTCGATCGGCCGGATGGGCGTCAGCGATTCGGCTCCGAGCTCGCGATCGATCTCACGGCGCGAGAGGTTGTCGACGATGGTGACCTGATGGCCCTTGGCGGACAGATGCAGCGAAGCCGGCCAGCCGCAAAACCCGTCTCCCCCCAAGACGACGACCTTCATTCGCCCACCGACTCGAACCTGTAAACGGGACCCCCCAAGCGCATCGGGGCGGATAGTATCGGGAGAGACGGCGTTTGAAAAGCGTACGATACAAAAAGGGTATGGGCCGAATTACCGGCGGAGCTCGCGTGTCGACGCGCCGCTAGGCGGAAAACAGCAGCCCGCCTCGCTTTTCGATTCGGCACCCGGCCAGCAGTTGCTCGAGCTGGCGTAGCTCGCCGCCACGCGGAAAAGATTCGAGTAGTCGATCGACCGTTTCGCTTGCGGCGACGCAGCGATCGAGAACTTCGCCGAGGCGCCCCAGCATCCAGATCTGATACGGGATCACCATTCGCCGCGAGGTGATACCGCCGATCTCGAACTCGTGGGTCAGCACTCCGTTGCCGCTTTGCGCTTCTTCAAAACCCGGTGTCGCCATGAAGCTGCCGCCAGGCAATGCTTCGCCCTTGTTGTGAGCGTCGCTCGCGATGAACTCGCTTAGCGTGCCGGCGCTGCTCACCAGCACCGGCCACATTTCTTCGAAGAAAACCCCGAGCAACGGCATCAGGGTTTCTGGTATCGCGTCGTCGGATAACCACTCGCCGTCGTTGCTGGTGGCAGGGCGCCCGATCAGTTCGCCGCTGTCGGCGTCGA
>JANQHZ010000872.1 GCA_028282445.1 Candidatus Binatia bacterium
AGCTTCTCGATCCGGGCCAACAGGTCCTTCGACTCCAATCCCCACGATTTCGCCAGCTCGTGCACTCGCATGCGCGCCATCGGGTCATCCTCTCAGAGATCGGCGCCGGCGCGCAGCTCTTCGAGCAGCGCCTGCCGGGCTTGCAGTTGCACAGCTGACCGGAAGGACCGAACCGTCCCGCCGCGCTTCGCAAATTTCTTCCAACAATCTTCTCTCCTGTGGAGGTATCCCCCGCGGCCGGGTTGCCGGCCGGCGGCGTCCAGACGCAAGCTTCCGTTGGGTGTCCTGACGAGGCGCAACATCTCCTTCTGCGCTTCTCGCTCGCGGCACCCAATGCAGGTCCGGACCGGAATGTGTCGCCGACCGCTCACGATGCGCCGCCCTCCGGCTCCGTCGGCCCGGGCTCGCCGGAAGCGGGCTCGCGCGGGGCCGCGCTCTGCGGCGCCGCTAGAGGATCCTCTCCGTCGGAAACCACCGGCACCACCGGAGCTACCTCGGGCAATGTCGCTAGCGGATCGTCGGACTCGCCGAGATCCGGAACCGGCGCCTCCAGCGCAGCCGCCGCGGCGGCTGCCGCCTCGGCCTCTGCCTCTTCCGCCAGCCTCTGCAACTCCGCCGCCCGCTCGGCCGCGGATTCGAGAATCGCCGGGACCCGATCCACATCGATCCCCTCGACCTCGGCCAGCGCCGCCTCGCCGGCGTCGGCAACTTCTTGCGCCGACTTGAACCCGTGCTGGAACAGCAGCTCCGCGGTGACTTCGCCGATGCCCGGGATCGAGCTGAGCGAGACGCGCGCCATGCGCGACTCTTCTTCGGCCTCCGCCTCGCTGCGGACTTCCAGATTCCATCCGGTGAGACGCGAGGCGAGTCGAACGTTCTGCCCCTTTTTGCCGATCGCGAGAGAAAGCTGATCGTCCGGAACGACCACCTCCATCGAGTGGGCATCCTCGTCCATCACGATCCGCGATACCCGCGCCGGCGCCATCGCGCGTGCGACGTACTCGGCCGGATCCGCCGTCCAGTGAACGATGTCGATCTTTTCCCCGCGCAGCTCCTGGACCACGCTTTGCACCCGGGTCCCCTTCATTCCGACGCAGGCGCCGACCGGATCGACGTCCGAGTCCTTCGACACCACCGCGATCTTGGCTCGTCCCCCAGGCTCGCGGGCAGCGCCTTTGACCTCGACGATCCCCTCGTAGATCTCCGGGACCTCCTGCTCGAACAACTTGATCAGGAAACCCGGATGGGTGCGCGACAGGACGATTTGCGGGCCTTTTCCGGCCATGTCGACGTCGAGAATGTAGGCTCGCACGCGATCGCCGTGGCGGTAGCGCTCGCGCGGAATCTGCTCCTTCTCGGGCAGAATCGCGTCGGTGCGGCCGAGATTGACGATGATGTTCTTCTTTTCGAAGCGCTGAACGATCCCCGAGTGGGTCAGCTCGCCTTTGCGGTCCTTGAACTCGTTGTAGATCAGGTCGCGCTCGGCGTCGCGCAAGCGCTGGATCAGATTCTGCTTGGCAGCCTGTGCGGCGATGCGGCCGTAGCGCTGGGCCAGCTTCTCGAGCAGCTCGTCGCCAATCTGCGCCTCGGGATCGAGGTTCTTGCGCGCGTCGGCGAGGGCGACCTCGGTCTCTTCGTTGGTGACCTCGGGAACGACGGTGAGGATCTTAAAGAGCTCGACCTCCCCGATATCCGGGTTGTACTGCGCCTCGATGCGCATGTCGCCGCCGATGACTTTCTTGGCAGCAGACAGCATGGCGGTCTCGACCGCATGAACGACCACGGCGCGGTCGATTCCCTTCTCCTTGCTGACCTGCTCGATCACTCGGCTCAACTCGGGCTGCATGGGTCACCTCGGCCAATTCCAACGGTTCGACGACGTGCGGACTACCGCAGGCCCTCGAACTCGTGCTCATAATTCGCCTGCGCGATATCGTCGAAACGGAAGTACCGCAGCCCCTCGTCCACCTCTACCTCGATCCCGTCCTCGCTCACGTTGGAGAGTGAACCGAGGAACGACCGCCTGCCGTCCTGCTGCTCAATCGTTCGCACACGAACTTGTTTGCCCACAAAACCGCGAAAGTGCTCCGGTTTTCTCAACCGTCGGTTGATTCCCGGAGATGAGACTTCGAGGACGTAACGGCCCGGAACCACATCGTGCGCCTCGACGACATCGCCCAGAATCCGGCTCATCGGAGTGAGGTCGTCGAGCGTCACCCCTCCGTCGATACGATCGAGATAGAAACGCAACATCATCCCACGCCCTTCGCGTCGGTAATCGATGTCGACGATTTCCATCCCGGCGTCATCCACGAGCGGCTCCGCCAGATCCCAGATCCGTTGCACAATTGCCCTATCCATCCTTCAGAAAATAAAAAGGTGGGCCGGCGGCCCACCACTCTCGCGGCCAAAAATCAACCGTTTTCCTACCACGTGCGCTCACCAGGCCGCAAGTGGGCGGCACCGGGTGCAACCGGCAGGGTTAGGCCCAAAACAGTGTTTTGAATCCTTAACCGAGGTCCAAGTCGTCGCGGTCGTGGATCGTCTTGAAAGACACGATCACAAAGGCCCTATTGCCTCGTGGCGTCCGTACCTGGACCTCGTCGCCGTCGCGGCGGTTCAACAAGGCTCGCCCGAGCGGTGAGCTGAGCGAGATCTTCCCCTGCTTGGCGTCGACTTCCTCGGGAAACACGATCTCGTAGTTGATCTCCTCGCCATCGTCCTCGTCCTCGACCACGACGAGACTCCCGTAGCCAATGGCGTCGCGCGGATAGGCAGCGATCTCGACCATCGACAACTCGCGCAGGCGCTGCTCGGCGGCGCCGATCATCGCATTGACGACCCCCTGGCGGTCTTTGGCGGCGTGATATTCGGCGTTCTCCTTCAGGTCCCCGTGTTCGCGAGCCTCTTCGATGTCTTTCGGAAGCTTGGTGTTGAGCTCATAGCGAAGCTCTTCAAGATCCTTTTTCAGCTTCTTGACGATGGGAAGCTCCATGGAAATGCTCTCCTAACGGGGACTCTCGCGATCCTTTAGCGGATCGACGAGCCCGGTCGCGACCCGCCCAAATCAGCGGGTCTGACGGTCAATGGCGCGGTGCTTGGAATCACCGCGGTACTTCGAGGCGGAACCATCCATCCAAGCGTCCAGGCTAGCCAAGGTGGTCTCGCCGTTGTGGATGTACCAGTACATCAGGCCGATCCCTAGTACGAATCCAATGACGAAACGCTTGAACACTTCAAGACTCCAAGGCCGGGGCCGCAACGCGGACCCAGTTCCATGGTAGATGTGAGGGCCCCCCTCGTCAAAGCCCTTATTTGGACAAAGGTCGGCAGGACTATTCTTCCGGCCGTTGGTCGTAGTTGCGCCAAGCCCCGATTTCACGGAGCTTTTTGGTCTTGCCGGGATTTTGGCTCGGGCGCTGGCCGAGCGCTCCGAGGAGTTGGTTGGCCATGTCGGCGGCAATGTGGTCACGGACCGTGCCTTGGCCGCGGCGCGGCTCGGCATCGAGAAAGCGCTCGATTTGCTCCGGCGCGACCCCGGCTTCGGCAAACTCCCGCAGCAACCGGGGCATACCCTCGCCGCGGTGGGACTGCCAGATCGTCCACAAGCGGCGGCAGTCGACGCAGCGCAGCCGAAGGCCGGCGGATTCGCCACAGAGTCGGCATCGCATGCCGTGAGCTTACACCGCCGGCGGCCGGGCGAACACCCGCTGTCGAGGGCTGGTTCCAGCGAAACCATGCCGATATTGTTCCCTCATGGGCGCGGTGGAACGGGCGGTGAGCTTTCTATT
>JANQHZ010000651.1 GCA_028282445.1 Candidatus Binatia bacterium
GTTTACTACTTGCAGGGCGAGCGAAAGCCGGCTCTGTCGTATTCTGAGCGATTGTTGAGCGAGGGCGGCCTCAGAGGCGAGCAAGCTGCGCTGGTGAGGATCTATCGATTTCAGACCCTCCGTGACGGCGCCGTGGACTCCGGTCCCGAAGAATCCGAGCGAGCCCGGGCAGAGGCGGATGCGTTGGCTGCCGAGCTGCGTGGTGCGGGTCCGCAATGGCGTTCGAGAGTCGACGCCGTCTTGGCTGCCGAGACCGCCGACCCGGCCGAAGTTCTTGCGCGTGCTGAAACCGCGGGGGAGCGCTGGCAGGCGGCGAAGCTCTTTCTCAGCCGCGGCGACTGTGCCGGCGCCCGGCCAATACTGGATGAGATGCTTGGTGCCCGGAACCGAGAGTCGCTGCGCTACCAACGCGAGGCGCGTTACTGGTCGGGGATCTGTCGTTTCGAGGCAAGCGATCTCGAGGCGGCCGAGGCAGAGCTGACAGCTGCCCTGAGCGATGGCGAGGAAGCCCCGTTTGCCGACGACGCCCGATACTTTCTGTTCAAGACTCTCGAAGCGATGATGGCGAGCGAGGATGGGGGCGATGACGTGGCGAAACGCTACGTCGCCGCGATCCGAGGATACCTCGCGCATCACGACGACTCGACGCGGGTTGCCGAGGTCCGCTACCGGCTAGCCGAGTACTTGCAAACGAACGCAGACTACCCGGCTGCGATCGATGAGTACCAGAAAGTCGATACGGACGCCGAGTATTCACTTCGCTCGCGCTTCGGAACGTTGCAATGCCGCTTCGAGCTTCTGCGAGCGGCGCGCGACCCTGCCGCGCGCGAGGCGCTGGTCTCCCGCATCGGTACGGGCCTGACGGACTATCGAGCGGCGGCTGTGGTCTATCGGAATACCGAGAGCCGGGTCGAACCCGACGTACAGGAGCTCGACGCGAAGGTGGAGCTTCTCAGCGCGGTGCACGCCTCACTGGGCGGAGAGGGCGGCGCCCGCCGAGCGCTCGAGATCCTGGCGGGATTCTCGAAGCGCTACCCGGAGTATCCGCTGCTTGCGGCGCAGGCTTCACGGATGCGGCTCGCTTCGATGTCGAAGCTCGGGCTCTACGGACGGGCCTCGGCCGAGATCGAGCGAAGCGCCGACGCCCTGAAGCAGGAGGCGCGCTTCGATCTATTGCGGGCACATGCGGCCTCCTTCGCCGAACGAGGCCGTATGAGCGCGTCGCCCGAAGATGCCGCTGCGGCGTCGCGCGCGGCGCTTGCCCTCTACGCGCTCGTCGAGGAGGGGGCGAGCCGAAAGCTGGACGTGCGCGAGCGGATCGCCGTCGCCCAACTCGAGGAGAAAGTGGGCGCGCTCGAGCGCGCCGAGGCGAGCTACCGGGTGGTTCTGGCGGAGAGACCGAATACGTTGGCGGCGTTGCGTGGCCTGGCGCGAATCACCGAGGGCCGAGGCGATCTCACCGCAGCTGCCGGTTATTGGGCGACTTACTCCGGCGCGGTTCGAGCCGGCGACATCGGTTGGTTTCGCGGTCAGTACGAGCAGGCGCGCCTGAGCTTCGCCGCCGGCGATCGCCTGGCGACCTGCAAACGTCTTCGGGCTTTGCGAACCGCGTTGCCCGCTCTAGCTGATGAACAGCTAAGGGCTTCGTTGAAGGCGCTGTTCGAACGCGCCGGCTGCTGAGCCTTCGTCCCCTGGGTGGAGTCCGGCTTCGTTCGGCGGGGCCGGCGAAGGATGTCGCGGGGGTCAGGGATCCGCGCGCCAATGCGGTGGGTAGGTGTCGGCCACGCCGGGCAACTCCTCGAGTCGTTCCTTCCAATCGTTCAAGTTGGGGTGGCGCACCGGCATCGACTCGAGCGACAGTCCGATTTCCTCGGCGCGTTTCGACCGAGCTGCTCGCAGAAGCCGGTGTAGGGTCGGGTAGTAGACGATGTCGGCGGCCGATAGCTGGTCACCCCTGACCCATGGCTGGGTCGCGAGCTCGCCGTCCAACCTCTCCAGCTCCGCGTAGGCCTTGCCGACTGCATCGGCGGCGGGCTTCGGGTTGTCCATGCCGTTCTTGCGAAAGAGCGCCCGAGTAATCGTCTCGGTGGCGGTACCGAGGTGATCCTGATGCTCTCCGATTGCCTCCCAGACCGTCGCCGCCGAGCTGGCGTCGGTTCCGAACAGCGGCGGTTCCGGGTGGAGTCGATCCAGGTACACCAGGATGGCCATCGAGTCGCGAACGACGCGATTGCCGTGGCGAAGGATCGGGAAAGCGCCGCGTGGGCTCAGTCGCAGGTACTCGGGCGAGCGGTGTTGCCTGTTGGATAGGTCGAGCCGGTGCGATTCGTAGGGGACCCGCTTGATCGCCATGCCGAGCAGCACGCGCCAAGACACCGGACTGCCGCTGCCCCAGTAGACTTCGTAGCTCATGGGCCGGAGTGATAGCAGATCGGAGGCCGCTTTGTGCGGTGTTCTTTCAACTTTCGTTGGGTCAGTCTCGATTCGCGTCTGCGAGCATCGAGTCCCTGACCTTTGCCGGGTCGGATCCGTAGAATCGCTGAAGCTCGCCGTAGAGGTCGGGAGCCCGCCTTCTCATGATCCGCGGCTTTTCGAAGAATACCTCGGTGGCGACCGCAAAGAACTCCGCCTCGTTGGTGGCAGCGTACTGCCGCAGCAATCTGCGATGCTTCCTTCCACCGTTGCGCAGGCGCAGGAAATGTTCGCTGAGAACTCGTGCCCACGGTCCGTAGTCTTCGTGGGCGCGCAGGATCGGAGTACCGTCGAAGGCCCCACTGCGCCGGTCGAGTACGTGTGCGAACTCGTGGGTTGCGGTGTCGTGTCCGTCACGCGCGTTTTTCAGGCCGGCGACGACATCCGGCCAAGACAGCACGACCTGGTGCCAGTCGCTGACTTGCCCGAGAATCACCGTGTCGTCGCCGGGGTGATGGTAGGCGCCCGGGTAGATGACGATCTCCGACACCCGGTCGTATGCCGCGACGTCCAGATTGACGACGAGTCGGACCGCCGCAGCGGCAATGACGACGCGCACCTCCTCGGTCACTTCGAAGTCTCCGGCGCCGACGAACTCCTTCTCGTGCTCGAAGACCAGAAGGTCGCCCTGAAACTTTCGGATCTTCTCGAGCGGTAGCTCTTCCACGAAGGAGCTGTGCTGCTGGATGATTCCGATCCAGTGTACGGGGAACGGTTTGCGACGGATCTTTCGGCGCCGCCATTCTCGAATCCAACCCAAGGCCTGCCTCCGAGCCGGTCCTGTCTAAAGCAAGCTCCGCGCGCGCGTCGGCGCGGAGCTCCCGTTTGAAGCCCTCTATTCCCGGAACTTCTCGTCGAGGTCGTAGTAGTCGTCGAGGCCGATGGCGTCGTTGAAATCGTCGAATGAAAAAAGCCTCTCGGCCGAGCCTCGCGATGTACCGGCGGAGCGCAAGTCGCGGTAGACGCCGTCGATCGCCTTTGCGGCCGCGAGGAGCGCTGTGAGCGGGTGGACGATGAGGTCGAAGCCGAGATCGTGGAGGTCTTCGGGGCCGAGGAGCGGCGTACGGCCGCCTTCGACCATGTTGGCGACCTTGGGACCGGGGATCGCCTCGGCGATTTTTTCCATTTCGTCGACCGACTCGGGCGCCTCGACGAACACGGCGTCTACGCCGAGGTCGCGCGCCGCCTTGCCCCGTTCGATCGCTTCTTCGAGCCCAGCGACCGCTCGCGCATCGGTCCGCGCGACCAGGAAGAGGTCGTGGTCGGGGCGTGCGGACAGGACGGCGCGCAGCTTTTGCAGCCACTCTTCCCGTTCGACGACCTGTTTCCCCCTCATGTGCCCGCAACGCTTTGGCCACACCTGGTCCTCGAGGAACATTCCCGCCGCCCCGGCCGCGTGCCAAAGCTCGACGGTGCGCAGGACGCTCAACGGATTGCCGTAGCCGGTGTCGGCGTCGATCAGGATCGGCTTGTCGGTGAGGCGGCAGATGCGTTGTGCCGTTGCCGCCATGTCGGTTTGCGTCAGATAACCGAAGTCGGGTTCGCCCAGCAGGGTAGCCGCGACGCTGAAACCACCGGCGAAAAGGATATCGAATCCGGCGCGATCGGCGAGGCGAGTAGAGAGTCCGTCGTAGACGCCGCCCATCACGAGAGGCCGCCCCTGGCGGACG
>JANQHZ010000942.1 GCA_028282445.1 Candidatus Binatia bacterium
TGGCAAGCAGCTCATGACGTTGCACGGCGGTCCTCGGCGACGCGAGACGGTCGCAGGCGATCGTAACGGGCACAGTCGGCCACCGGCACGGTCGTGAGCACCAGCTCGACCGGCGGCGCGACGCTCTCGATCTGGCTCGGCACGCGCTGCCGCGCGAGGATGTTCAAGACGACGTCGGCACTCACCGCACCGCCGGCGAGCGCTTCCTCGCAGGCCATGCTGACGGCGTCGAGGCCCTCGGTCGGGACCGCCGCCAGGATGGTGACGAACTGCCGGTCGGCCTGGTCACCATTGCCGAGCCGGCGGCGGATCTGCGCGAGCGCGGGTGGCAATGACCAGTCTCGGAACGGTGCACCGTTCCTGAGCGCTCCGGGCTTGCGCACCAGAACCGGAAGGTAATGCCAGGGATCAAACGCCGTGTGATCGCGCCCGAACCGGCGGGCATGCTCACCGACCACCGCGCCGTCAAAGCGGATCACGATCCGATCGGCGTAGACACGGACCTGGACCGGGCGCCGCGCCGCCACCGCGGCGACGCTGTAGCGGTTGCGATCGAAGCTCACCAGGCAGGTCGAGGACGCGACCGCCTCGACCTCGCGGCCACCGTCGAACGGGCTACCGACCGGAACCAAGGCCGGACGCTCCGCCTCGAGGACCTCGGCAACCGTGCGCTCACGTAGCTCGGGGTGTCGGTGGGTCTGGGCCCAGCGGCGACACTCAGCCTCCAGCCAGTCGTTGAGCTCCTCGAGCGTCTTGAACCGGAGCCGCGGCTTAAAAATGTTGTCGCGCGCAAACCCTACCTGGTTCTCGACCTGGCCCTTCTCCCACCCCGCGGCCGGCGTACAGGCCACCGGCTCGACCAGGTAGTGCGAGCACAGCTGCAGGAAGCGTCGGTTGAAGGCGCGCTCCTTGCCAAGGAACACCGTGTCCACGGCCGTGCTCATGTTGTCGTAGATCCCGCGCCGGCAGGTCCCGCCGAAGAAGGCGAACGCCCGGGCGTGGGCGTCGAACACCATCTCCTGCGTCTCGCGCGGATAGGCCCGCAGGTAGAAGGCTCGGCTGTGGCAGAGCCGGACGTGCGCGACCTTGACCGTCATCGGCATGCCGTCGAGCTCGACCATCTCGTGCGACCAGTCGAACTGGTAGGCATCGCCAGGTGGGAAGACCAACGGTACGAAGGCCGGCCCACCCGCGCCCCGCTGCTCCCGCCGCCAGCGGCCGGCAAACCGGCGAACGGCGTCATAGCCGCCCTCGTAACCCTCCCCTCGCAGGAGATCGAACAACCGCTTCAGGGTCAGCCGCTCCCGCCGCGGCCGAACCGCGTTCTGGGTTAGGAGTTCTTCCAAACGGCCGATGAACGACCCCAGCTTCGGATGCGGTTGCTCTCCTCGCTCGTAGCTGAACTCGGTCGCTCCCGACCGAAGCACCTTGCGCACCACCTTCCGCGACACCCGGAGATCGCGCACGATCGCCTTGATGCTCTTGCCCTTTACGAAGTGCTCGCGCCGAATCCGCGCAATCGTCTCCACCACCAACATCCCCGAGCTCGACCGATCGTTGCTACCGACCGGTACCCTTCACCACCTCGGGGCTGGGGTCCCTATTCGACGCCGATCACCCCGCTACAGGGGTCCTTCTTGCACGCCGATTCACAACGGTGCGGCTCTGGAGACGCATTGAAGGCGCCCCCGAAGCCGCTCTGGTTGCGCGGCTCGAAGCCCGGCTCGGCCGCGAGCCAACCCTTGACGAGTGCGTCCAAGCGGCAGGGAGGCGGAAGCTCGATTTCCCGCCCGGCCTCGTGGACGT
>JANQHZ010000981.1 GCA_028282445.1 Candidatus Binatia bacterium
AGCCTGCGCCATGCTTCGCAACCGTACCCTCTATCGATCCCACCAACCCCCCGGACCTGAGCTAATCGCAATTGACAAACGGTAGGAAGTCCATGCCCCTGCCCGATTATCGACCCTTGAACCCCCTGGACGGGGACGCCGCGTTATGGCGTTCCGGAATCACCCCGACCCACCACAGCCACTTGACTCTCGCGATCCGGCGAGCCAGTAGACTGCTGTGGATATCTTGGATCTGACACACGAAGAAAAGGTGGCCTTGGTCGGGCTGGTCGAGTTCCTGGTCGAGTCCGACCGAGCTGCGTCGGACGACGAGGTCGCGCAGATCAACGCCATCGCCGGCGCCGTCGGCGGCGGCAACTACCGCGAACTGGCCGCCGAAGTCGACCAACGCGTCTCCGGCGAGGACGGCTTGCGCGACCTGTTGCAGGGCGTCGAGCGGCCCGAAGCGCGCGAGCTCATTCTCGAGAAGGCGATCGAAGCCGCGATCCCCGACGGCATCCGCGGCCGCGAAGGAAAAATCCTGAGCTGGCTGAAGTCGGAATGGGGCATCGAAATCGAGTTCCCCGACAGCTGACTCGCCGGATCGCCGCCGACCCCGCGGCCGTCGACTTGCATCCGGCCAGTCGTCACGTACTCTGGAAGGATGGCTGAAATTTCCTTGCGAATCGCTTCGACAGTCGTGGTGGCCGCTATCGTCGGCATGCTTGCGAGCGGAAGCGCGCTCGCCGCTGAAGGTGGCCCTCCATCCTCCGCACTTTCGATCGCCCAGGCTGAAGGGACCGAAGGTCGCGAGCTCGAGCCGCGCTACAAGTCCGCGCCCGTCGAAGTGGAGGAAGGCGGCTACAACTCCGACTACATCTTCGGCATGACGAGGAGTGTCGCCGGCTCGACCATCCACACCGCCGGCAAAGCGCCGCTGTTCTTGCTCAGCGTGCCGCTCGACCTCGTCATTCTCCCATTTGCCGCCATCGGAGGACTGTTCGGATGATCGACGACGCACGCCACCAAAAACGCCGTCCGCGCCGGCTCCCCGCCTTGGCGGCGCTGGCACTCTGCGCCGCCCTCGCGGTCGTTTCGGGCTGCACCGCGCGTGCGGTGCGCGGCGGCGAAGGTACCGCCAATCCCGACCTCGACCGCGCAGCGATGAGCGTCAAGCTCGACCGCGACGACATTACCTACCTGGTCGAGGACTACCTCGCGCGCCTGGAATCATCCCGCTTCTGGCAGCAAACGGTGAAGACCGAGGAGCCGCCCCCGGTCGTCGCCATCTGGCCGATTCAAAACGCCACCAGCCAGCACCTCGACGATCAGATGCTGACGCTACTTTCCTCGATCGAGACCGCACTGGTGAACACCAATGAAGTGCTCGTCGTCGACCGCAGCCGGCAGGAAGCTCTTGCCCGCGAGATCGGCATCCAGCACGGTTCCGCCTTCGATCCCGCAAGCGCCCAGCGCATGGGACGGCAACTCGGCGCCAAGTACTTTTTCACCGGAAAGATCACCTCGGTCGACGAGCGGCTCAACGACCAACGAAGAGTCCAGTACACCCTCTTCCTCCAGGTGCTCGAAATCGAGAACGGAGTGATCCGATTTCAAAACGAGGTGGCGCGCTCGAAGGCGCTGCAACGCTGACGACCATCGCGCCCGCCGCGTACGTGGTAGCGGGCATCTCGGGAGGATCAGTGCGTTCCGGAAGGCAACCGACCTTGCGGATCGATCGGTTCCGGATCGCGCTGCTTCTGGTCGCGGCTCTGAGCTCCGGTTGTGCGACCTACTCCGACCGCACGGCCCAGGCGATGCTGGCTGCTTCGGCCGGTCAGTACGACCGGGCGATTACCTCGATCAACGGCACCCTCAGCGTCAAGACGCCGAGCGGGTTACCCCAGCAGTGGGACGGCAATCGAGCCTTAGCGGTGCTCGAACGGTCTGTCTTTCAGCAAGCGCTGCAACAATACCGCGAGTCGGCGGCCGGCCTGTCGGCCGCCGAGCAAGAACTGGAGATGCTCGACCTCAAGAGCGATCCGGTCGGCTCACTCGCTCGCTATTTGTACAGCGATAGCGCGGGGACGTACAAAACCCCGCCCACCGAACGGTTGTCGGTGAACGCCATCAACCTGCTCAACTACCTCGCCGACAACGAGCTCCAGGGAGCGGCGATCGAGGCGCGACGCTTTCAGGTCATGCGCGACTACCTCGATTCGATCGACGTTTCCGCCGACGGTCCGGCCACTTTGGGGACGTACCTCGCGGGTTTCGTTTTCGA
>JANQHZ010000984.1 GCA_028282445.1 Candidatus Binatia bacterium
AGCCTGCGCCATGCTTCGCAACCGTACCCTCTATCGATCCCACCAACCCCCCGGACCTGAGCTAATCGCAATTGACAAACGGTAGGAAGTCCATGCCCCCCCTGAAGGATTGTCGATCCATTCATCGACCGCCCCGAATAGGGAAACGGCTTGTTCCGCATCAACGGTAGAATCTGATCCACTACATTCGAGGAAACTAGCTTGGCCGCCCGGGAGCGATCCGATATCGTCCGCCAATGCCAGGAATCGAAGAGACCGTGGTCGAGCTGTGTCGGGCGGCGCGCAAGGCTGGCCGCAGCTTGGCGACCGCCTCCACCAAGGAAAAAAACGACGCTCTCGAGCGCGGCGCCGCACTGCTCCGCGCTCGCGCCGGCGAGATCGTGACCGCCAACCGTCGCGACCTCGAAGCAGGCGCCGAGGCCGGCCTCACCGCCGCCCTCCTCGACCGCCTCACCCTGACCGAGGATCGGATCGACGGCGTCGCCGCCGGACTCGAGCAGGTCGCCGCTCTCGACGATCCGGTCGGCGAGACGATCGAGCGCTGGCGGCGGCCGAACGGGCTCGAGATCAGCCAGGTTCGAATCCCGATCGGCGTCATCGGCATGATCTACGAATCCCGCCCCAACGTCACCGCCGACGCAGCCGCGCTCTGTCTCAAGTCGGGCAACGCCGTCGTCCTCAAGGGAGGCAAGGAGGCGATTCACAGCAACAGCGCGATCGCCGCCATCCTCAACGACGCCATCGTCGAAGCCGGGCTGCCGGCAGCGGCAGTCCAACTGATCGAAAGCACCGAACGCGCCGCCACCAAAACCCTGCTCAAGCAGAGCGACTACATCGACGTCATCGTCCCGCGCGGCGGACCGAGCTTGATCGAGGCGATCACCAACGAGTCGAGCATTCCAGTGATCCAGCACTACGCGGGAATCTGTCACGTCTACGTCGACGCCGACGCCGACCTCGAGATGGCGCAGGCGATCGCAGTCAACGCCAAGGTCCAGCGGCCGGGAGTCTGCAACGCAATGGAGACCCTGCTGGTCAACAGCGCGGTCGCCGAGCGCTTCGTGCCGACCGTGGCCGCGCAACTCGTCGATCGCGGAGTCGAGCTGCGCGGTTGCGAGCGCACGCGTGCGCTCGCAACCAACGTCGGCGCCGCAGGCGAAGAGGACTGGAGCACCGAATACCTCGACCTCATTCTCTCCATCCGCGTCGTCGACACTCTCGATCAGGCGGTCGAGCACATCGGTCGCTACGGCACCGGCCACTCGGACGCCATCGTAACCGACAGTTACTCCAACGCCCAGCGCTTTACGGCGGCCGTCGATTCATCCGCCGTCTACGTGAACGCCTCTACCCGCTTCACCGACGGCGAGATGTTCGGCTTCGGCGCCGAGGTCGGTATCTCCACCAACCGTCTGCACGCGCGCGGCCCGATGGGTCTGCGCAACCTGACCACGTACAAGTACGTGATCCAGGGCAGCGGGCAGATTCGAGAGTAGCGCGGCACGCCACCGCCGCTCGGATAGTCGCGTGGGCCGAATCGGTCACCATCGCTCGCCCGCTCCGGCGGCTGCGAGCCCGCGGGTCGGAGTGTTCGGCGGCACCTTCGATCCGATCCACTTGGCGCACTTGCGATGCGTCGAGGAGGCGCGGGAGATCCTCGGCCTCGACCGCATCCTACTCATTCCGGCCGCCGACCCGCCACACAAGCGCGGGCGGAGCATTACTCCGGCGCGCCATCGACTGGCGATGCTGCGAGCCGCGGTCCGCGGCAACCCGCGCTTTTCGGTGTCGACCGTCGAGATCGAACGCGACGGACTCTCGTTTACCATCGACACCCTGCGCCAGCTCGCCGCCGGCCACCCGTCGTGGCACCTGACACTTCTGATGGGGGTCGACGCGTTCGCCGAAATCGACACCTGGAAGGAGCATGTAGCGCTCTTCGACGAGGTCGACATCGGGGTACTGTCGCGACCGCCGGGCCCGGTACGCAACCTCAGGGCCCTCGCTCCCGTTGCCGTACGCGGCCGTTTTCGCTACTCTTCCGACCGGAAATCGTTGATTCACTCGAACGGAAACCGAGTTCATTTTTTGTCCGTCTCTGCCCTCGACATCTCAGCCACCGACATCCGCGAACGCGTTCGCCGAGCGCGATCGATACGCTACCTGGTGCTGCCGGCCGTCGAGCGCTACATCGAGCGCGAGCGCCTCTACCGCGCTGAAGCGAAGCCGAATTGAGCCAGCTCGAATCTCGCGAGACAGCCCTGCTCGCCGTGCGTTACGCGCTCGACCGCAAGGCCTACGACCTCGTCCTCCTCGATATCGCCGAAATCAGCTCGCTGGCGGATTACTTCATGATCTGCACGGCGCGTTCGGATACCCAGGCGCAAGCGATCTGCGAGAGCATCAAGCAGAATCTCGCTGAGATCGGAGTCCGGCCCCTGCTGGTCGAAGGCTTCTCCAGCGGGCAATGGATTCTGATGGACTACGGTGACGTCGCCATCCACATTTTCCTCGAAGACGTTCGCGCGTTCTACGACCTCGAGCGACTGTGGGCACGCGGCGAACCAGTGGAGTTGCCGGAGCCCTATCGCAGCCAAGCGGAGGACTTGCGCTTGGTAGGCGTCGCGCGGTAACCAGGCGAGTTATGGGACGCGCCGTAGGTCTTGCCATCGCCGTAGCATTTCTCGTCGGATTCGTGGCGTTCGCTTACACCATGAACCCCGGCGACGTGGATTTCCGCATCAGCAGCAGCCTTACCTACCGGATGCCGCTCGGGCTCCTGTTGGTGGCAACTCTCGTGAGCGGCGTGTTGATCGCGGTCGTCGCGGTCGCAGTCCAGCACCTCAACCATCGCATTTCGACCTGGAGCGAACGCCGCCAGGCTCGCAAGGTGGCCGAGATCGAGGAGCTCAATGCGAGCGGCGCCGCTCTCGCCTGGGGAGGCGAAACGGAGCGCAGCCGCAGCGTCCTGAAGAAGGCGTGGCGGCGCGACCCCAACAACAAGGAAGCCGCCCTCGCGCTGGCCGCATCGTACGTCGACTCCGGCGAGTACGAAGCCGCGCAGAACGCGCTACAGGCAGCCGTCGAGGAGCAGTCGGCCGACCCCGACTTGCGCTTCGC
>JANQHZ010001002.1 GCA_028282445.1 Candidatus Binatia bacterium
TCAGAACTTCCCGCGCGAGGCCAACACCAATACAAAACAACCACTTACCCCGACTGCACCGCAGAAGGGGCGACGCAGACATTCGTTCTTATTGACAGGCGCCTCCCAATGGGTGTCACCAATTTCCCTCCTGTTCGATGATTCTGCGACGCGCGTTCCACGGCCAGCTATTTCCCAGCATTCATCGGCTTGAACACCAGCGCATCTCGGCATTTCTCGGACGCCTGCTCGTCGTCCTTGAAGTGAAGGGAGCACTTACCGGCCAGCATCTGGGCGTCCGTATCCCTGCTGACTGCTTTGTACGTCCGGATCAGGTCGGGCATTGCGGTCGGAGGCTCGTCGAGTCTTGCGTAGCCGTCCTCTAGTACCCTCACCGCGCCTTCGTCGTCGCCCTTCAACAGGAGGATATCGCTCAACTCGATGTAAGCGAGCATCGAAGGCTCTCGAGAACCGAGAATCTTCTCCAAGTTCTGGCGCGAGGTCGACAGCTTTCCCTGCCGTCGGCGGATGCGGGACATTACCCAGCGCGGATACGTGTGATCTCCCGTCGGCGATCGGATCGCCTTCATCCCCGTCGAGGCGGCCTTGTCGATGTTGTCTTTGGCGAGGTAGCCCTCCGCCTGTGCTGCCAGCCGGTAGTTGTCGAAGATCGGTTGAGCCTCCTCCTTTCGGCTCTTCCAAGGCTCGACCTCGAGGTCGGGCCACGGCTGGTCCATATGAAAGCGGGTCATGTACTCGGACAACGAGTTGAGGCGGTCGTCGATGCTCGGGTGGTTCTTTCGAAACCGCTCCAGCACGTCGAACCCGGCAGCAATGTAGCGGGTGGTCTGCTCCCAGACGTCCAGATCCGCGCCTTCCTGAACCTGTCGCCAGCTTTCAGCCGTCTGGTAGACGATATCAACGGTTCGGTAAGAAATTCGCCGGGCTTCCTCGGCAACTGCTAGCTTGTTCAGTAGACCCACGAGACCTTCGGGGTTGTAGCCAGCCGCGAGCATCATGTCGGCCGCGAGAAGGTCCGCCTCTACCTCCTGCTCCCTTGTCCAGGCCGGCGAGACCACGATCGTGTTCGCCTCCAGGAGTACCCGTTGGATGTCGACTGCTCGAGTTGCGATCTTTGCGCTGTCTTTGTCAGAGCGAGCAACGGCATCACGTACCGAGGCCAGGGCGGTGCTCCAGCGAAGCGCCTCCGTTTGCATTTCCCGATACTGGTCGGAGTTCGTGTGCTTCAGGACGATGTGTGCGAGCTCGTGGGCAAGCAGCCCCGCCGCTTCGTCTTCGTTCTCGAGTGCTTCCGCTAAGCCCAACGAAACGAATATGTTTGCGTCGGGTGTGACATGCGCACCCCAACCTCGGCTCGCGAGTATCCCCACGGAAATCGGAATGCCGGTCACTGGGGAATGGCCGGCCAACCTTGCGGCGATCCGCTGCAGGTGGCCGTTCAAGCTCGGAATATCCGCAAGTCCGGCGCCAATGGCGCGATGGTGATTCAGGTCCGTCTCAGCGCCGAGCGCGATGGTTCGGTTCGGGCTGTACCGCTCGCGGACAACGGTCTCGATCACCGGACGCTTTGGCGCCGAAGCGCAGCCACCAGTAATGATTAGGGTCGCGAGCGTGAGCCGTAGTTTCGTCGCACTCGTCACGGACACTTCTCCCCGATGTTGCGGACGTAGCGTCCCTGATTGGTATCGTCCAGGGAGCTCAGGAAGTCGCAGTAGTTCGGGACCGTCTTCAGCCGGCCATTGAGGCTCACTTGGAACGCCCTGACGGCCGCTACGTCGTCATCGAGTTCGACTACGATCAGCCCTTGCTTGGGCTCCTGGTAGAGAACGGCTGTTCCGGGTGGTGGGACGCATGCCGCTCTCGTCTCGAGGTCGGTGTCGATTGCACCCCGCTTCGGTTTCGTTGGAGGGGAGGGCGTTTCGGCTGCCGTCACGCATTCGGCGTTCTTTGGCAGCCCTGACGCGGGTCTACGGATCCAGTCTTGCGCCGATTCGTCCCAAAGGTAGACGAAGACCGGCTGGGAGCGATACTCCTTGATCGTTACCTGACCTGCGCTTGCGCTACCGCACAGAACGGTGAGCAGGAGCAATCCGGATGCGAGCTTCATAGTCATTCACGTCTTCCGCTTATCACTTCATCGCTATAGTCGAGGACCATCTTGAGGGTCTCTGGGTATCCGGCGGCTGCGCGGACTAGGGTTACGACCGTGGAGACACCAATCCAGTTGGTTGGTGCCAAACGCAGGCAGTACACCATGCTGAAGCTCGTGGAGACGGCGACCAGCAGAAGCGCCGCCAGCAATACGATCAATTCGAAAACGTCTCGTAGGACTTGCTCGATCAAGCGTCCTCCGGGTGTGCGAGAGCCGGTCGAAACGCGTACGCTCGCCATTATTCGGTGCAGTTGCCACGCCAGCAGAGCGCTGATGAACGTGGTCAGCCCCTCGACAACGCTCTCGATAGCCGGTGACCGAGCCAGGTAGCGGTCTTTGAACACCATAAGATTGTCGAGCGCCATGGCGTGCAGATACGCGCCTGGCATTGGGCCGTGGGTTGGTGAGTACGTCCAGTCGCGGGCCCCAGTTAATCGGCTCCCGTAGACGACCGTTCGATCCTTGATCAAATCGCCAATGGTCCCAGACTCATCGTCGACGACGAGGAACAACTGATCTACCAGGACTGTGGTGTGGTACGGGCAGTTCATGAGGTTGCGCCCAGGCTTCCACAAGAATTGTCTCCAGAGTCCGGTCAGGAGGCCGGGGGGCTGTCGGCAGTTCGGGTTCCATCCAAGATTCTCGGATGCGGTCTTCGTACCCCAGGCTACGGCCATGGGAGTCGCAAAGGACCGTTTCTGATCGAGCGATAGAGGGGGCGATCGGGGCGGGGGCTCCGCTGGGATCTCACTATCCTCGCCTCGCGTTGCAGGGGGCTTGCCTATGCGTCCGCTTCGATCGTCGGCCTCACGATCCAGAAAGATCCTCAGTGCGGCGTTGGGTGCGGGATCCAGACAACGGATCAGAAGCGGATAGTCGCGATCGATCGGGCTATGCGGGTCGACCGGCACCGACGCGGGGACCTTCGTGACAGAGACCCGGGAGGTGGGGTCGCTCGTCATCAGTGAATCGAAGGGCCCCTCCTCGCGTCCGCATCCAGGATAGGCAAGGTAGACCCTGGAGCGGTGTCCAAGCCACCGCAGCGCTCGCTCCAGCTCCTCGGTTTCCGAAGCGAACTGGGTTCCTTCGCGAACATCGAAGCTCTTTGGAAAGTAGATGTCGACGAACACAGCCTGTGGATTATACGAACCGATGGCGTAGAGAGCCTCCGCGTGAAGGCTGCGTGACGGCGGCCAGTCCGCCTCTCGGCGGTTCATGGTCTCATCCGTCAACAGCACGACCGTGATCTGCGACTGCCCGCCAGGCGGATAGAGCGAGCCGAAGAGCTGGTTTAGAACGTCTTGAGAGTACTTGGTGCTGCTCGAGTCAAAGCCGAACGGATCGATTAGATTCGTTGCGGCCCAAATTGCCGTTGCGATCGCTGCGAATCGGACGGATCGACTCAGCAGAAGTCTGGCGAGGTGCTCGGAGAATCTTGATAGCAGCGAGTTCGTAGTCATCGCAGGCATAGCCCTCGGCAGCGAGGCGCATCCCGACAGACACCCCAAACTCCCCCCTCGTAGAACAGTTGGGAGTGGGCCCATCGGCGCGATGCGGCCGCGACGAGAGTCCGCTACATCCCACGAAGCTTTACCTGGAGTCAAGACCGGAAGTAGTGTCCGGGACGCGCACTCTAGTCTTGCAAGCAATGCGCCTGGCTCGCCTCATCTGGTGTGAGCATGATCACTCTCAATTGGAAGTTGTGTTGCACTACGGTGGGGCGCAGTGGCGAGGGTTGGCATCGAGGTATCGAAGGTTGCCGAGTCGATCCGGCGAAGCCAGAGTCGCCTCTGAGTAGTGGTCAAACTGGGCTCTCCGGAAGAGAGGTATGACGATGTCGTGAGTCAGTTCGGTGTCGTGAGTCAGTTCGGTCAGTTCGGGTCGGACCATGGCAACCCCTTGAATGAATGCAGTTTGCAGCGCTCTGGTTGTCGAATTCGGCGCTTAGGTCGCGTTTTGCGCCCCCGAGAATGGATCGTAAGACGCGCTATGCTCTCGAACGACGAAGCCGCCGGCGTTGCAACGACGCACGCGGCGACGAAGCGCCCGCGTCCCGAGTTGGTTTGCCACGCTTCGCACAAACCCGCTACTGCCGACCGCCACGCTCTTCCTCCATCGCTCGTCGCGGCCCTCTGCTCGAGCCAGGGCTTCGAGAACTGCCGCTTCGTAGATCACCGAGAGGTCCGCGATTGGCCCGATTTCCAGCACCTCGCAGACCGCATCGCGGTTGACGATCCTGTGGCGTTGCATTGGCCGAACGATCTCGTGATAGCCGGCGCGCGGCCAGTCGCGTGGGTGAGCGACGACCCCGGCTCGGACCATGTTGAGGTCGACGTAAGTCATGCAGCGCCAGAGGTGCTCGCCGGTCTCGACCGCTGTGGCGCTGTAGCGGTCCTGCCAGTAGCTGCCGAGCCGTTGCTTACGCCGGTTGTACGCGCCGGCGACGCTGCCTTCGAGGAGCTGCATGCTGTCGGCAATCTCCCCGCGGTCACGATCTCGTACGACCAAGTGAACATGGTTGGAAGTCACTTGATAGTTGAGGACGCACAAGCCGAAACGCCGACTCGCCTCGAACAACCACCCGATCCAGGCCCGGCGATCGCGAGCAAGCCGTAAGAGGAACCGGCGGTCGTGACAGCGATGGGTCAGATGCCAAACATAGCCCGGAATGTGAAAGCGATTAGCGCGGGGCAGCGAGCTTGGACGTCCTTACGCGATGCAGAATTCATTTTGTCTTGGACCCTGGATTCAGGGGCGAAATGATGCACCGTGGCGTATAGCGGTGATTTCCCAGGCCTCATCGCGCATCCGTAGCGCAATGCGGGGTCGGGCGGCAACGGCTAATCTTTCGCAGCCGCTTTCGCCGCCTTATTCATGAATAGCGCGAGATTCAGGTCATATATCGTGACGCGGCGTTGTGCGTCCCACGTGGTCAAAGATACTGTCACGTGATTGAACACATTGCGCCACTCTGGATGATGATCTAGGACCCGGCAGTGGTTTGCCACCGCGTTCATGAAATCCGCGGCCTGATTGAAGTTTCGAAACTTAAACGTTTTGACTAGATAACGGACCTCAGCATTCCCATAGTTATCCACGTACCAGCCTTCGAAGTCATCATAATTAAGGACTTGCGCTAGTTGGGTGTCCGGGAGAGGCTGCGTACGAGCTTTCGCCAAGTCTGGTTTAGGATATTCATCCGCATCAGGACGCTTCTTTAGGGCTAACTTCACGGCGATTCGGTCTAGTAGAGGGCCGATAGCGGAAGGCCATCCCGCATAGTCTATGGAATCAGAATGAAGTTTCGTTAGAAAATCTAGTGACAAAGGAAGCTTGAATTGGTCAAAGCTTCGCTCGCAGTCTGCGAAGATCGGCAAAATGACACGGCTATCAAGTTCAAAGCGATCCGTGTCAGGAAGACTTAGCTCTGCTGCCGCCGAGTACTCTAGTTCTTTCACGACCCAGTCTTCGTCCGGAAATTGTTGACCAAGGCTGTCCTTTCTCGGCATCCAATTTTTCCCAATCAGGGCTATCGTTGCATGTGCACCATCGATAAGTCCTTGCAATCGCACCGGGAAATGGTCACCCGGTTCCATTTCTTCAACGTCGACAGACACCCGAACGAATTGCAGACGCTTCTCGATTTCACTCTTTAGCAGTAGTGCGATTGGGGCCGTATCTTGACGGCGGTAGCTAATGAAAAAGGTAAATGGTTTCATTGGTAGGCCTTAATACTTGCCTTGTACATAATCAGCGCTGCCATACGGCGCTGGTCGTGATCCTGTTCATTCGCGTATTCGTACCCTTCAGCTGGTCTGAAGGTCATTAAGCCGTCCGAAGTGTTTCTTCAAGAGCCGCCTCAAATGCTCTCGTCCCCCGCGGAGTGTAATCATAATCGATACGGCGCAGATGCATAACATCGAACGGCACATCGTCCGAGGCTTTGGTAAAGAGAACCACAGGCACTCCAACAGTATGTGCAATGCCTATTTCGTAGAAGATATTTGGGTTGCGACCTGTGCAGCCGGCAACAATCGCACGGCGGATAGTCCGTATAAGCGGGGGAATTGAAGTAACGTTGCAGTGTCGGACGTAGTAGTGGGCGGGTTGGAACGGGCGGATTCGGCGCGCGATGCGATGCGCGGTGGCGTCAGCGGTGGTTTCCCAGGCCTCATCGCGCATCCGTAGCGCAATGCGGGGTCGGGCGACAACGTTCGGCGAGCCAGAGGACAAGGCGGTGCAACGAACCGCCTCGGCAGGCTCATGCAAAGAGGTCGTGTCGATGGCGAGCGGGCTTGGTGGCGACGGACTCGCTCGGGAGGCCGAGATGAGGCAGGATCCGCTCGATCACCGCGCTCTGCGTGATCGTTGCCAGCAGCCCAACCTGCCCCCGCACTCGGCGCAGTCGAGACGTCGACGGCAAACATTCGCCGCATAAGGTCCGCGCCCAGGTAGTGGCGCGGTCACTTATAGGCGCTCTGGTCGCCTGGCGGCGGACGCGGCGAGCCGCTGCCCGGGGCGCAGTCTCACTACCGCGCTGCTTCAGCGAAATTGTGGTAGCTCTATACGCGATGCCGAGAGGCGGCGTTTAAGCGGGACTTGTACCCACGAGATACCCCGCGGACGTCGCGCTGGGGGGCACCCGGTGGAAACCGTCGCTATGGACTCGGCGTTACCGACAGTACGTCGGTAACGAGGCACACGCGGCGGTCCCGGGCACGGGTTTCGACGACCGTGGGGGCGGGGAACATGCTGGCGGGCGCGGTGTGAAGTGGATTGGCGTCGCCGACAGTGCGTGGTTGGTGTGCGGATTGTTTCGGATCGATCCGGTCTCTCGTTTCTGTGCCGGCGGTCGCTGCCGCGTCGGCGGAGCGGAAGCGGCTCGCCAAGCGGGCGCGATAGCAGAGCAGGCTAGGACCGGTGTCTGGGCCGCTGGGCGTGATGACGGCGCTGGTGCTGCGGGGAGGTTCGACTTCGCTCATAGCGATCGGATTGCAGAGCTCGACCGGGCGCCTGACGTCGATGAGGCATGAGCTCTCGACCGCGGTGCCGGCGAAGCTGGCGGTGCCGCTGGTGTCGAGTGCGCATTCGTCGAGCAGGTCACGCACGTAGATCTGCAGATCAGTTGCGAAGAGCTTGCCCGAGGTCTGCGCACTGACGACTCCCCGCACGGTGCGCACCGAATAACATGCGTAGTGAGGTGCGCCGACCGGAGCGGTGGCGTCGGGGGCGGTCGAATTCACGCCAGCCGGCAGTAGGAGCGAGCTCTGCGCGTAGGAGCGGACCTCGATGTCGCCGAGGACGTTCTCTAGCTGCCAGTCGCGCTTGAGGTGGCGTTCCGGTCTCGGGAAACGGCCAGTGGAGGAAGCCGGGGCGACGCTCTCGCGGCCGCGCTTCATGGCGTATCGCAGATACGACGATTCGGTAGCGGTGGGGGGGTGCGAGCCGTCCGTGCTCGCCGGCAAGAATATGTGCTGGTGTGAGCCGATCAGGAAGTTCTCGGGATCGTCGGCGCCGTCGATCGCCTGATCGTCGATGTTCACGACCCATGCCTGTGGCAGCCGTTGCGCTCCGGCGTTGCGATTCGGTGCTCGCAGGTAGTACCCGACGATTGCGTTGGGGGCCAGTGCTGCGTCGGGTGTGGCCGTCGCGCCGGCGGTTGCGGTTGGTGTGCTGGTCCCCGGCATGTGCGTCGGGGGCGGGGTGCTCGGCTCTGCCGTCGAGGTCGGCGAGGCCGTTGCGGTGGCGGTCGGAGTGTCCGACGGGGACGTCGAAGTTGCCGTCGCCGTTGCGGTCGAGGTCGGGGTGTCCGGCGGCGGAGTCGCGGTCGGTGTCGAGGTTGCGGTGGCGGTCGGAGTGGCGGTTGGAGTGTCCGGCGGGATCGTCGAGGTTGGGGAGGCGGTGGGCGTGAGCTCGCCGGCGTCGCAGATTCCGTTCAGGTCGGCGTCGGGTCCGTCGTTGGAAGGATCGCCGCCGGAGTTGTCGGCGCCGGTATTGGTGCAGTCGTCGCAAGTGTCGATGTCGAGGTCGCGACAGCGGTTCGGGTCGAGTGGGGCGATGTCCTCGCCGTCGTTCACGCCATCGTTGTCGTCGTCACTGTCACGATCGTTGCAGAGTCCGTCGCTGTCGAAGTCGGGTAGTCCGTCGTCGAGGACGCCGTTGCAGTTCTGATCGATTCCGTCGCAGATCTCGCTGCGTCCGGGAGCGATGGCGTCGCTGTCGTCGTCGCAATCGCTCGCATTGCCGACGAAGCCGGGCGGTGCGCTGCAAGCGCGGGTGAAGTTGAGCGGATTGCCGAAGCCGTCGCTGTCGGTGTCGGCATAGAACAGGGTGCCGGCCCCCTCGTCGACCAGCGTGTCGCAGTCGTTGTCCTGGCCGTCGCAGAGCTCGACCGCTCCGGGGAAGCTATTCGGCTCCGAGTCATCGCAGTCATCGGCGTTAGCGACGGCGTTGCTTGGCTGGACGCAGGATGCGACGCCTTGGTTGGGGTCGCCGTAGCCGTCGTTGTCCGTGTCCGGGTGCCACATGGGCGCATCCGTCAGCAAAGGATCGGTCGGGCAAGCGTCGCAGGCGTCCGGGGTTCCGTCGCTGTCGGTGTCGATGCTGTCGTCTCCCGCGAGGCAGATGTCGCAGCCGTCCGGGACCCCGTCGGCGTCTCCGTCGGCGTTATCGTCGGCGTCGGCGCAGACGTCGAGCAGGTCGCAGACGCCGTCCCCGTCCGCGTCCGCGGCGCTGGGCGTGCAGGCGTCGCAGCGGTCCGGAATGCCGTCGCCATCGGTATCCTGGCGGTCGTTGAAGTCGGGGCAGAGGTCGTTCTGGTCTGGAACCCCGTCGTTGTCGTCGTCGGGAAACCACTCTGCGCCGCCCATGTCCAGGTAGGTCATGGTGCCCACACCGGTGTCGGTCGTGGCGGCGTCATCAACGGTGCGTTGGTTTCCGGTGCCGTCCAGGGCGCCGCCTCCTGCAGCGAGGTAGGCGTCGTAGTCCGCCGCGTCCACTCCCGGTGTGTTGGAGGCGAGGCGATAGTCGCCGTCGTCGGGATTTACGAAGACCGGGTTGACGTTGCTGCTGAACGTAGGGCTGCCGTCGGCGTTGGTGGTTGGGGCGTTGCGGGCCAGACTGTAGCGATAGTGAGTGAAACCAGAGCCCGGCTCTTCCAGGAAGCGGACGACGCTGTTGGTGACCCGAAGCGGTGAAGTGATGCCTTCGTCGTCTCCGTAGGATTCGATGCTGATTCGACCGCCTACCGTCGTGTTGGTGATCTCGAACAGCGGTGCGCCGCCGAAGAGTGAATAGATGGCCGCCTCGCCGGGCTCAGGGGGCGCCGCCGCTTCCATGATGCTGTTGATGATGTGCACTCTACCGGTGGAGTAGATGAGCGTACCTGACGCTCCGCTGGTCGGAGCACCGAAGTAGCATCCGTCACAGACGAAGCTCGCGTTCGGGTCACCGCGCTCGTCGATGACGACGAAATCGGAGCTACCGACGCTCGAGCGGACTTCGTTGTCGAAGAAACCGACGTTGCGGAAGGTTGCGGAGACGTCCCGGAGAGTGGCACCGCCGCCGAAGTGTCGATTGTGGTAGCCGTTGACGAGCGAGAGGTCGGCGATGACCGTCGCTGCGGTTTGGCCCGAGTCCAGCATGTTGAGGATCGCCAGCCTGTCGCCTTGCCCGCTCACCGCTCCGCCGTCGATCACGGTCTGGTCGCGGCCGGCGCCGCGCAGGGTGACGTCGAGCCCATCGGGGAACTGGATGCCGTCTTCAGAGACCGTCCCGGCGCCGATCTCGATGACGTCGCCGGTCACAGCGTTGTCGAGCGCGTCTTGAATCGTCGGGTGCAGGGTGCCTTGCGTGATGTTGGTGATGATTGCCTGGAGATTGAAGCCGGCGCGGATCGTGTAGGGATAACTGCCGCCGGCGGAGTCGCAGTCACCCGCGACCAGGACGGTGTAGGTGCCGGTGGCCGGCGCGAGGAAGCGCAGCACCGGGTCGCCGCCCGGCCCGGTGCTCGTCGCCGGCGCGGCCTCGTCGTTGGCGGTGGCGAGCAGGGTTTGGCTCGCGTTGAAGTCGGCGGCGGTGAAGTCCTCTAAGGTGGCGCCGTTCAGGTCGCCCTGCCAGAGCGACAGATACGGGTTGAAGCGCGAGTCCTCGCGCTCGACCTCGATCTGGATGTTGTCGCCGGCAGTTGCTTCGACTGTCCAGAAGTCGAACATCGCGGCGACATGGAAGGGCGCGCACGACGTGTCGAACGTCGGATCATTGAGCGCGTCGCTCTCCTGGCTCCCCGAGACCAATGTACCGGTGATCACGATGGGCGACCCGCAGTTGCCGTCGCCGTCGGCGTCGTTCGGGCGCGTGTTCGGGCAGATGTCACAAGCATCAGGTTGCCCATCTCCGTCGGCGTCTGCACCGTCGTCACCGTTGGCGCAAACGTCGATGGCGTCGCAGACACCATCGCCATCGGCGTCTGCGTTCGGATTGCCGCCGGGGCAATCGTCGCAGGCATCGCCGATTCCGTCGCTGTCGGAGTCGGCCTGTGGGGCGTTGGCGACGCTCGGGCAGTTGTCGCAGGCGTCGAGGACTCCATCGCCGTCACCGTCCGGCCCGACCAGGTCGATCTGCATGTCGAACGCGCTGATAGCGTTGCCGATTCCATGGACCGGCGATGCGCCGAGGCGAAAGCTCAGTGTCTCGTCACGCTGCACGGCGAGCGAGAGGCTGGCGCGATTGTCGTTGTCGTTCGCCTCGGTGCAGGCGAAGTCGGGTGAGCCGCAGCTGCGGTAGGCCGACAGGACCGGGGTCCAGCCGACACCGGTGACCTCGACCTCGAGCTGGCCGCTGCACTCGGCGGTGTAGTTGAACCAAGTGCCGTTGACGTCGAGTACGCCGCAGCTGCTCAGATCGTCGTCGCGCGAGGAACGCGGGGAATAGCGCGCGAAGTCGGGGCCAACTGTTGGAGCGTTTGCACACTGGCCGGTCGGGCCGGAGCGGCCTCTCGTGATCAAGAAGCGAAAGGGGCCGGCCTTCGATGTGACGCGGATCAAGGTTGGCAGTGTCGACCCGACGCCAAAGTCGACCACCCCGGTGCCGCGCCGTCCAGTTTGCAGATCTCCGTTCAGGGCGAAGAAAGAAACCGAGAGGTCGTCGGCACTTCCGTGTGCCGGATCGGGTGTCCAGATCGACAAGGTGTAGTTTTCGGCCCCGCTGCCCTGGTTGCCGATGACGTACCAGACGTCGTTGTAGGGGCCCGTCGGGACATCGAGCGCGCGCGAGTACTGGATCGCGCCGATGCGGGCATTGGAGTCGGTTGCGGAACAGGTCGTGCCCCAGACTTCCTGGTCGGGGGCAACGACCTCGGCGGAGCTGCCGAGGATCACGTCGCCGTTGCCGTTGACGATGAGGGGAGTGCCGTCGTTCGGATTGTCGTTGGACCGAACGAAGAAGTAGTACTCCGCGTAGCCGTCGGTCGCTTCGCTTGCGGGATCGACGTAGTAGGCGACACCGTAGTCATTGTTGACGTAGTTCCGCCCGCCACCGCCGCCGCCGTTGCTCGAGCCGCCGCCGCCCATGTAGCCGCCGCCACCACCACCACCGCCGAAGTGGCCCGCGCCACCGCCGCCGAAGCCCCAACCGCCATGCGAACCCGCGCCTTCCCCTCCGTCGCCGCCGGACGGCCAGCCAGCGCTGCCGCCGTGTATCCCGCCACCGCCGTCTTGGTAGGCAGAGGCACCGCCGCCGCTGGCGAGTTCCAAGTCTTGCAGGTCCATGTCGATGAACCCAGGTTCGCCGCCGGCTCCGTCGCAGCCGCCGAGCCCGGCGTTCGGGTCATCCGGGGCCCCCTCTCCATCGCCGCCGCAGATCTGCTCCACGGCCGCAAGCCCCGGCCGTGATGCGCAACCCCCCGACGTCGCGCGTTGGCTGACTGCACCGCCGCCGGCTCCGGCGACCGCTAGCAGAACACCGTCCTGCGCCCAATCGCCGCCGGGCGGCAGATACATCAGGGCGCTGCCGCCGCCGCCGCCGGCCGCGGCGTGATCGCCGAGCCCGCGCGCTGCGCGACCCTTCTCGCCCAGGATGAAGCGCAGTGTGCCGCCGGGCGCGAAGTCGAGACCGATCTTGTAGGCAAGTCGCAGCTCGGTGCCGGCGCCACCTTCGGTCCGACAGCCGGTAGCCGAGATCTCGGCGTCGCCGCCACCGCCGCCGAAGAGAGTGATGTTGATCTGCGCGTCGTCCATTGCGGGAACGTCGAGATCGATCGGCACATTGCCGCGCCGACCGAGTACCTCAGTCGTGCAGGGCGAAAAGGCAAGCGGCTCGGCGTCGCAGCCGTCGGGAATGCCGTCTGCATCGATATCGAGATCGTCGTCGAAGCCCGGGCAGAGGTCGCAGCCGTCGGGCGCGTCGTCGCCATCCTGGTCGGCGAAGTCGTCGAAGTCCGGACAGAGGTCGCAGCCGTCGGGAACGCCGTCGCCGTCGCCGTCGACGGTGTCGTCGGAACCGGGACAGAGATCGTTGCTGAAGCAGACTCCGTCGCCGTCGGGGTCGTCCGGGTTGTCGAGCGGGCAGATGTCGCAAGCATCCGCTACTCCGTCGCCATCGGAGTCGAGCGCATCGTCACCGTCCGCGCAGGCGTCGCAGGTGTCGGGAACCCCGTCGAGGTCAGCGTCGTTGACCGCGGGCCAAGTCACGTTGGACAGCTCGAGGGCGCCGCTCATCAGGCCGGAGTCGTCGGTGTTCTCGCCGCCGACGATGAGGCCGACAGCAAAGCCCGCATTCACCGGCACACTGACGGTGCCCGAGAACTCGAAGTCGCCGTCGGTCGGCTGTGAGACGACTTGGTAGTTCGTTTGTCCATTCGGCCCGACCACGGCGACGGTGAATCGGGCACGCGCGCCGTCACTCGAGTGGTCGCCGCTGTAGGTGTAGTCGAAAGTCCAAATCCCGCCGGTCTCGACGGTCGTTTCGAAGATGGCAGCGCGGTTGGAAACGCCGCCCGGAACGTTCACTCCGTAGCTGAAGCGCGCCGAGTCGGCGGCTCCGGAGTTGGGCGTGATGAAGGCGAATCCTCCCGGGATATTGACGTCGAGCCATCGGTCGAGAGTGTAGGGGCAGGAAAACCCGGTGGCGGGTGTACACAGGTCGTCTGTGCTGGCCGGGCAGGGGTCGTCCGAGTTGCAGATGCCGTCTTGGTCGCTGTCGTCGATCGGGTCGAGCGGGCACGCATCGCAACCGTCCGCCGTTCCGTCGCCGTCGGTATCTTGCCCGACCTCTTCGATCGATACGTCGATCTCGTATCGGCCGTCCGGTGGTGTGATCGCGCCCGGGGCGCCGCCGAGGCGCATCTTGAGAGTGTCTCCGGGCTGGATGGTTGCACCGGCTTGGCAGGATGCGCCTCCCGAACAGGCCGCCTCGCTCTCGCCGCAGCCCCAGTAGAAGGCGGCGCGGTCGAGGAAGTCGTTGTCACACCAGTTCAGCTCGAGGCGAACCGGACAGCCTTTGTCGTTGGTGTAGGTGTACCAGACGTCGTTGACGATGCCGCCGTCGGAGCAGGAATAGTCCGTGGTACTGTCCGTGGCGGCTTCGGTACAGCCGGCGTTGGTTCCGGACAGGAGTGGCGCCGCGGTCGAGCACTCGTCGTTACTGGGTGCGACCACTCCGCAGTCGCACTGGTATTGCACGTAGCCGTCGCGTGATGGGTGTTCGGAGACCTCTAGGCTGCTGGAGAGGGCGTAGCTGGCGACGTAGCTGCCACCTCCGCCGCCCCGTCCCGACTGGCTCCCACCACCACCGCCCGAGTAGCCGCCGCCACCACCGCCGCCGATTCCGCCACCGCCACCAGCGCCGAAGCCCCAGCCTCCGCTGGCACCACGCGTGCCCGGGTTACCCCCGGAGACACAGCCACCGCCGCCGCTGTTGTTGCAGGCGCTGTCGCCGCTCGTGAACGCACCGCCGCCGCCGCCGGCACGTGTGCTCGCGCCCGCTGCCCCACAGGAGCCGCCATTGCCGTTGCTACCGCCGGAACGGCCGGGGTTGCCGTCGCCGCCGCTCTCGCCGAGTTGTCCGGCCTGGCCGTTGCGCGAGTCGACGCAGCCGGCAACCGGAGCCGCACCCTGATAGGCGCCGCCGCCGCCACCCGCCGCGACCAGAACCTCCCAGCCACCGATACCGCAGGTGTCGTTCGTGATCCCGGGAGGTCGGTAGAGCACCGCCGACCCACCGCCGCCACCGCCGGCTTCGGCGGCGATGCTGACGAAAGTCGTGGCCGAGTCGTCGGTACCGCGTTCGCCGATGACGAAGCGCAGCGTCCCGCCGGGGCGCAGCTCGTCGGGGCCGTTGCCGACCGCAAAACGCGCGAACACCTCGGCCCCCTTGCCTCCGTTGGTGCGGCAAGTTCGGCAGCCACTGGTCCGACAGCGTTCGACCGCGGCGCTGCCGCCGTCGCCGCCTTTGACCTGCAGGGTGATGGCGGCCGGCGGTGCGTCGGTTGGGATGGTGTAGGTCTCGGGCTGGCCGCTGAACGCAACTAGCGGGAAAAGTCCGTCACATGGCAGATCCGCAGATTGGCTCGGCGAGGGATCTCCCAACCAACCGAGCAGGAGCGCCAGCAGGAGCGCAACGCGTGTGCGGCGGGCCGAGTCCTCGGTCGCGAAGTGCATGGTGAGCATATCGGATCCCGCAGGCTGCGGTTCGCTCAGCCCATTCTGGCTTCGAAGCCCGCGATCCTCTGAGAAGATCTAATTCACTATGGTGGAACGGTACAAGTGCCGTTCGGTCTGCGGTGCGTTGGAAGCGTCAAATTTGCGTATGACTTGGTGCCGCAACCGGTTCTCGCTCGATCGAAGTTCGGTAGAGATCAACGCTCCCTGCACGCTCTCGCGCAACCTCCGGAGAGGCCGCGTTCAACCGATACTCAGGGGTGACACCCAGCCCGCCGGATCTATCGAAAACCTAGATAGAGTAAGGGATTGTGCCACTTGGTTAGTGTGCTCGAAGAGGTGCCCTCGACCGCATTGGCAGTTCCTGCGGCAGTGCGCGAGTCGGGGCTTGGTTTGCGGGCCGATGCGCCAGAGTCTCCGAACCGAGCTGCGCGTCAAAGGCGGCCGGGAGCGATCGGCGCCGTCGTTTGCCGACAGGGTTGCCGCAACCGAGCAGGTCGCCGAACGCGACCCTCTTCCAGGCTTCCGAGGCCGACCGACGAAGCTCTAGGGAAACCAGGTGCGTATGCTACTCTACTTCCGCTCCCGGTGAGCGGACGATGAGAGAACACGGACGGGATCGCGCCTCTGGGTAGTCAGGGTGGCGCGGCGCTTTCGGGAACTATATTCGCTCGTCCCGGCGGCGGGAATGTGGTGGTGGTGATGATGGGAAGCGCAAATGGATTGGCGGCAAGGTGAGCCTATGAACCATCGGGCTCGCGTCTCGCGCTGGGGAACAGTCTCGTCGTTCTTTGCGATCCGCTCCGGGCGGTGGCTCATCTTCGCGCTCGCTGCGGCCGTGCTTCCCTCGGGGGTCCTCGGACTGAGCTCCCGAACCACCGCCGGTATGCTCGACGGCGAATCGATATCCGTCGGCCAAGTCGACGACGCTCTCGGCGGCGCGATTGCTCGCGAGTGGCAAGAGATCGACCGCACTGTTCGCGCGGCGGCAACCGCCATCTGCAGCGAGCAAGAGCTTCAGCGCACCGCGGCCGAGCGCGGAATCACCCTGCTCGAGATGAAAGCTAGAATCTGGCGCGGGACCACCCCTGATGCCGAGATGCTGGCGAAGTACCGAGCCGACAATCCCGAATCCGCCATTCGTTCCGCGAACGCCGTCGCCCACGGCCTACACGTGCGACGCTATCGCGCCGCGCTCGAGCAGTTGGCGAATGCAGCCGAGGTCGTTTCCTTTCGCATCGGTCCCAAACGCGACCAGCTCGACCGCGAGCCGGCCTACCCGGCTATCGTCGCCGACTGCGGAAAAACGAAGATCCGCCTCAAAGAGGTTGAGAATTTCGCCAACTTCCCGCTCTACCGCAGCCGCGCCGGCATCGTCGCCGCCATCTGCAGGCAGTTCGACGTCGGCGACCCCAACTCGCTCTTGGCGCGACACATTGCCAACGTCAAAGGCAGCGACCCCGCGAAGGGAGAGTGCTCGCTGTCGTTACCCGAGCCCCCGGTCGTCACGGTACGCGGCGTCGGCCCGTCGATCGGACCGATCGACGCGATGCCGGTGAGATACTTCGGAACCTTCGATTGCAACGGCTGTCTCGACAGTCTGCAGTCTTTTCTCGAGCTTCGCGAACGCTACGGAGATCGTGTTCGCATCGAGTTCCGTCACCATTTTGCGGAGTCCTCCGTGGACCCGTTCAACCAGGCGCGCGCAGCGGTCTGCGCTCACCGACAGGACTCGTTCTGGGGTTACCTGAGGCTGCAGCTGGGCCCCGGAAAGAACGCCGACCCGGCCCGCGCTTTAGTGCTCGATCGCGAGTCCTTTACACGATGCATGACCGATGCCCGCAGCGCGGTCGCGGTATTGGACGATACCGCCGAAGCCCTTCGACTCGGCTTTGAAGAGGCGATCCCGTCGTGGGTGATCGGTGTCCGACCGCGACGAGGCTTCCAGGGCGAACGGGTCCTGGCAGAGACGATCGAACGATAACTTTGCTGTATGTGGTTGGGCAGAGCGGCCAGGCACAGCTCGCCCGCCGTGTGCGCCTGCCAGCCGTTGTCGGAGATCCCATCGTCGATCGGGCAGGGGCACGTGCCCTTCCCTGTTTGACACCCGCTCGCGTCGGTACAGCTAGGCGCCGCAATATCGATCGGCTAGTCTGCGCAGTCGCGGGCATTTGCTTCCGCATTGCGTCAAGCCGCGATCATGCCGAGCGCCCCCATCACCGAATCGACCGAAGCGTTTCACTCCATCGCCGCGAGTGAAGTCGTTCGACAGCTGAACGTCGATCCGCAGCGCGGGCTCTCCCGCGAAGAGGTGGAGCGACGGCGAGCCCGCTTCGGCGAGAACCGGCTGCAAGGCGACGCCGCAACCAGCCCGGCAACCATCTTGCTGCGGCAGTTCACCGATCTGATGATCCTGGTATTGCTCGCGGCCTGCGTCGTAGCGGGCCTTATCGGTGAAGCTCTCGACGCCATTGCTATCCTGGTCATCGTCGTTCTGAACGGCATCGTCGGGTTTATCCAAGAGTACCGCGCCGAGCGCGCCCTGATGGCTCTCCAGCAGCTCAGCGCGCCACACGTCCAAGCACTACGTAACGGCAGGGGCGAGCAGGTCGCCGAGACCGCGCTGGTCCCGGGCGATGTCGTGTTGCTGGAAGCCGGCAACGTCGTGCCTGCCGATCTCCGCATCGTCGAGACCACCGATCTCTCGATCGACGAGGCCGCGCTCACCGGCGAGTCACAACCGGTCGCCAAGGCGGCGGGCGCCGAGCTGGCTGTCGATTGCGCTCTCGCCGACCGCATCACAATGGCCCACAAAGGCACCTCCGTAACCCGCGGACGCGCACGCTGCGTCGTGGTCGCGACCGGAAACCACACCGAGCTCGGTCGCGTCGCTGAGTTGATGCGCGAGGGCGCACGCCCGATGACCCCGCTCCAGAAACGCATCGCAGCTTTCGGTCGCCGGCTCTCTTTCGCCGTTCTCGCGATCTGCGCCGTCGTCCTCGTCGTCGGCTTGGCAAAGGGCAACCCACCATTAGTCATGTTTCTGACCGCGGTGAGCCTGGCCGTCGCGGCGATCCCGGAAGCGCTGCCGGCAGTGGTTACGATCGCCCTCGCGTTCGGCGCACGTCGTATGGCGGGACGCAATATGCTGGTCCGACGGCTGCCGGCGGTGCAAACCCTCGGCTCGGTCACGATGATCTGTTGCGACAAGACCGGGACCCTGACCCAGAACGCGATGCGCGCCGAGCGCTTCGACGTCGTCGGGAGCTCGGCC
>JANQHZ010001022.1 GCA_028282445.1 Candidatus Binatia bacterium
GAAGTCATCTCGACGATTTGCTTGTAGCGGCGCTTGGGGGCGACTTCGTCGATCAGCAGATCGACCACCCAGGCCGAGATACGATTACCGGTCTGGCCGCGCTCGTCCTGGCTGCGCACGCTAACCGGCACCACGACCCGAAACTGACCCGCGCTACTCTCTCCGCGCGCCTCGAGAAAACGGCGAATCGCGCCCGCGGTCGTCGTCAGCACAACGTCGTTCAGGCTTCCTCCCAGCGAGTCCTTGATTGCCTTGATGTCCGCAATCGGAGTTTCGCTCCAAGTCACACGACGGTGCGGACCGATCGGCTGGTTGAAAGACGCCTCCGGCGGCGTGGCGGACCCGACCCGCACGAGGTCGACCAGGGCGCCCACCCGTCGGCTCACCTCGCGCCGCGAGGATTGGGACGACAATGCGCCAATACCGCGCAGCAATCGCGCCGAAGCACGCGCCCGCCGAGTCATCTCATCGCCGAGCAAGTCGCGGTCGCTCGGTGCCGAGCGAGGCGTCCATGCGCGCGCGCGATCTACCTTGCTGGTCGGCTCGAGTGACATCAGCGCCGCCAGGATGTCGACGCCGGCCACCCCGTCGACCATGCAGTGGTGAACCTTCGTGATCATCGCGAAGCGCCCGTCCGACAACCCCTCGATGAGCCAACTCTCCCAGAGTGGACGCTCGCGATCGAGTGGTCGCTCGAGAATCTCCGCACAGCGACGCTGCAGCTGCTGCATCCCACCCGGACGGGGCAAGCTCGCGTGGCGCACGTGGTACTCGAGATCGAAGTGCGCATCGTCGATCCAAACCGCGTCGCCGGTCAGCGGAACCATGCGCAGTTTCTGGCGGTAGCGCGGAACGAGGTGCAGACGCGATGCGAAGTACCTTCGAATCCTCTCGATCTTCAAACCGCGCTCGTCGACCAGTTGTCCCGGCTCGAACACCGTAACCAGCGCGACGTGCATGTAGGTATTCGGTGATTCGAAGGCAAGAAAAGTCTCATCCAGGGCCGTGAGTCTTTCGTAGCTGGTCATCGCCGCACTCCTCGGCCCGTAGAGAGTGCAACCACAATGCCAAAAACCGGGGCGGAACGTCTGCGCGCCAGGTGGGCGAAAAAACCCCGCCTGCAAAGGACATAGCCGCCCGATTCTTGAGCAACCGGTCACATGTTGAGCAGCGCGCCGCCGCCGTGCGCGCGACGGCGCACGACGATCGAGCAGACGAGCTCAGCGACTCAGGTTGGAGAGAATCTCGGCGCCGCCCACGAAAGTCCCGATCGAGCTGCCGAGGTTGGTCAGGAAGAACACCAGAAAAATACGCAGCAAGCGGTTCGACCACCACTTCCGCGGCATCCGAATATCGGACATCACATCGTGCAACTCACTCACGATCGGCGGCCGCAGGTAGGTTTGAGCAAACGCCGCAACGTACCCCGCACCGATGACCGGCGTCAGACTGGTAAGCGGCGCCGCCAGGAACGCACCGATGACGGTGAGCGGGTGCGCAAACGCGAGGGCAGCGCCGAGCATCGCCGGGATGCCGTTGGCGAGCACCCAGAACAGAGCGTTGTCGACCGCTTCCGAAGCCCCCTGCCGCAATCCGATCGCGGCGATCGCGCCGACGATCACCACCGGGATCCCCCACCCGACGAGCTTTGCGACTCCCGTGCTCGGTGGAAGCTCGTCGAGGGCGGCGAGGTCCACCGCCTCGCCGTTCTCGAGAGTACGGCTGACCCCTGGCAAGTGGCCGGCGCCCAGAACGGCCACCACGTGTCGTCCCTCGACACGACGAATCATCTCGGCGAGGTAGAGGTCGCGCTCGTCGATCAACACCCGCTTGAGACTGGGAAACTCTTCGCCCAGCTCGTCCATCAACTTGGTGACGACATCCTGCTGGCGCAACTCGCGAAGCTCTTCCTCGCTCATGTCGGGGGCGTCGAACAGAGACGCGATCATCGCCCCAATCAGCTGCAGCTTGCGCCAAAGCGACAGCGAGCCCCATGCACGGCGCAAGGTGATGCGGACGTCCCGATCGCAGAGCTCGACGCGCGCCCCGTGCCGCTCCGCGGCTTGCGCGGCTGCCAGCAGCTCCGCTCCGGGTTTCACTCCAAGCTTGCCGCCGAGCTGCTTCTGGTACGAAGCGAGAATGAGGTTGAAGATGAGGGTACTGAGCTGTTTGCGACGCAGAACCTCGCGAACATCGAGGGACTCGAATTTCTGTTCGCTGCGCAGAGCTTCGTAGCGTCGGTCGTCCAGCTCGACGCAGACGACCTCCGGAGTCTCCGCTTCGATCAGCCTCTGCGCGAGGTCCGCGGACTCGCGCGATACGTGGGCCGTCCCGATGAGTACGAACTCCCGGTCGCCGCGCTCAACCACGACGACATCGCTGGAATCGCGCGGGGCGGCATGCTCGGCGGTCGCCTCGGTCTCGGTCTCACTCATTCCCCTGGGCTTCTAACAGGAACGATCGGCCCCCCAAAGACCGGTCAACCCAGTGGGGGACGCCGCAGCGCGTGACCGGTCCGGCGGTTGGCGATCGATCGCCGAAAGAAGACGCCGGCGCCGCTACAGAATCGAGAGTGCCGCCGCTACCCCCGGAACCGCCTTCGCCAGCATTCGACTCCCAGACTCCCCGCCGGTGGTCCCGCCACGCCGACGCATCGGCGCGCTCGCCGAGAGGTGCCGCGCCCCGATCTCCCGACCTTCGGACCTTCCGAGCGCCTCGGCGAGCTCATCGCGCAGCTCGCGAACGTTGCCCGGCCAGTCGTAGCGCCAGAGGGCGACCATCGCGGCGTCGCCGATGACGGCCGCGCCGCCATCCTCTCCGGCCAAACCTGCCACTAGGTGCTGCGCCAACTCGGGAATATCCGAACGCCGCATCCGCAGCGAAGGCAGGTAGAGGTTCAGAGCCCCCAGCCGCTCGGCGAGGTCCGGACCGCGCACCGATTCCTCGAGCGCTTCGCTACGCGCCGGCGCCAGGACGACTCGAGTCGAGTCCGACGCCTCGACCAACAGTTGGACCGCAGGCGCCAGTTCTTCGACCGGAAGCAGGTCGTGACCTTTGATCAACAAGGTCCCCCCCGACGCCTCCTCGCGCTTCGCGACCAACTGCTCGAGATGCTCGCCGCGAACGACGTCGCCGAAATCGATGATCGAAAACGGCGCCGCCGCCCGCGGCCCCCTCGCGTGCAGAAAGCGAGCGAGATGCCCGCGTCCTACGCCTCGTTCCCCTTCCACCAAGATCGGGTGGGTGGTGTGAGCCAACCGCTCGGCCAATCTCGCCACCTTCCGTACGATCGGGTCCTGCCCGACTATGACCGGAGCTGTCATCCAATATTCCCCCGAAAGCGATCCCAGTAGACTGCAGCGACCAAGCCGCCGCACCCGGCTGCCTCTATATGCTGGAATCAGATAGAGCGACGGCCGTGCCAAGCCCATGCGGCCGTGGGATTATGCCCTAGAGACGAGGGCTTTTCACCACCGATCTCGCAAATGCGCAAGCACGAGGGGCAATACTGCGGCAATGCCGCAATATTGCCAGCGGCGCGCCTCGGCCCGGCTATGCCGGGAAATGGCCGCAACCACTCCCGACCCCGGAACCGCCCGAAGAGGTCGCCTGCCCCGCCCCCACCCGCCGCACTCGGTTGAGGGGGGCCGAGCGGGTCGTTAGAGTCGCCGCCGTGCTCCAGCTCTCCTTCGTCACGCCGCCGGCCTGGCTCGACGCCGTCCGAGCCGACTTCGACGCCTTCTTGCAGGACCACGCTGCCAACGAACGCAAGGCGTCGGCGGCCGCGATTCGGCTCGCCGTCCATCATCACGACATTCCCCCGCTGGTCGACGCGATGGTGGCATTGGCCGACGAAGAGATGGAGCACTTCCGCCAGGTGTACGAGATCCTGCGCGAGCGCAACGTCGGCCTCGGCCAGGATTCGCCCGACTACTATATGACCAAGCTCTATCGAGCGATGCGGAAAGAGGTGAAGTCCGAGTTCCTGCTCGACCGGCTGGTGGTCTTTTCGATCATCGAGGCGCGGGGATGCGAGCGCTTCGGGATGCTGGC
>JANQHZ010001026.1 GCA_028282445.1 Candidatus Binatia bacterium
AACGAATTCGAGAACGTTCTGTCCGGTAGCTTCTCGGTCAACTGCTTCCGCAACGAGCGGATGGCTGACCTGGTCACCGGAAACGGCCAGTGTGCGGTCAGCGGTGATCCCTGCACCGAGGACGACGACTGCGCCGGCGGTTACGATCTGTGCGAGAAGAACGGCAGCCCGTTCTCCTACGCGGTCCTGGGCACGCCGAGTGCGTTCACCCGGATCGAGTCGGCGGCTACCGACGGTGGGGTGATGATCATCGCCGAAGAGCAGCATATCTCTGACGGTGGTACGGATAGCGCTTGGGCCGGTTGGAACGTGCACCAGTCCGGTACGCGCCATCAGGCTACGATCGACATCGAAGGCGGTCCGGTTACCGACCGTATTCGCATCCCGACTCCGTTCTAAGGGTTGAGGAGGAGTCATGATGTTCGTGTCGAGAGGTGAGGAAAGGAGTCAAGTGATGAGCACCAAGGTGGGATTCTGGCGAAGTGCGCTCGCGACTGCTGCGGTACTGATGTTCTGCGGAAGCGCGGCCAGCGCCCGAATCATTGAGGCGAAGGGGATTTCGACCATCGAGAAGGGCGCAATCCTCGTCTATATGGATCTCGAGCTGGATACGGCGGACGGTATCGATACCCGCATCCAGCTGACCAACACTTCGGAATTTTTGACTACGGTCGATTGTTTCTACATCAACGCCAACGGTCACTGCGGCGGCCCCGGCGGCCCAATCTGCGAGACCAACGCCGATTGTCTTCCGGGTCTGCAGTGTGTCCCGGGCTGGGCCAAGACCGACTTCCGTCTCAGCCTGACCAAGCGTCAGCCGCTCTCGTGGAGCCTCGGTGACGGCCTGAGCCGTCTGCCGCTGGCCGATTTCCCGGGCCAGGCTGGCCAGTTCAACACCGGCGCGATTCCGCCGGCCCCCGAGGATCCTTTCGTGGGTGAGCTGCGCTGCATCCAGAAGGACGTCGGCGATCCCGAGCGTCCGAGCGATCGCAACGACCTCAAGGGCGAGTCTACTTTCGTTCGCTTGGTCAACGACGAGATCGACGCTCACAAGTCCAACGCCATCGCGATCAAGGCGATCGAGGGTGCGCAGGACGGCGAGCCGAATGTCTTGAACATCGGTGGTCCGGCAGCCGAGTACGGCGCTTTCCCTGCCCCTGGCCAGGAGAGCAACATCGGTTGTCCGAACATCTGGACGGTGAACCACTACTTCGAGGGCGCTCAGGTCGTGACGCACGACGGCGGCTCTGCCCGCAACGTGAACTCGAAGCTGACGGTGGTTCCCTGCGCGGCGGATCTGTTGCTCGACAACCCCGGCAGCGCGACTCTCCAGTTCCTGATTTACAACGAGTTCGAGCAGCGTTTCTCCAGCTCGACTCGTATCGACTGCTACGACGAGCGTCGTCTCGCCGACATCGATACCCGCCCGGGACCGGACGGTAACCGTCGCTCGATCTTCAGCGTCGGCACCCAGGGAACCCTGACCGGTATGTCGCGAGTTCGTTCGGTGTCGGGTCCGACCGACAACGAAGACGAGTACGACGGCAACGGAGTTCTGCTGCACATCGAAGAGCTCTGGGGCCTGGGTACTTGCGTCGGCGCCGCGGGAGCTCAGAAGGGCGACGACGACTCCGCCGAGGCGACTTGTTCGGCCGATTCCGATTGTGAGGAAGGTGACGTCTGTGTC
>JANQHZ010000677.1 GCA_028282445.1 Candidatus Binatia bacterium
GACGCCGGCCGGGCGGCGGTTGGGCAGATCGCCCGACAACTCGGCATCGACGAACGCAGTGCGAGCTCGGCGATGCAGGCCGTGTTGCCGGCGGTCGGGCGTGGGATTCGCAACAATGCATCGCGGCCGGGCGGTATCGACCAATTGTCGGGGGCACTAGGGCGTGGTCATCATGAACGCTACGTCGATCGACCGGAGTTGCTCGGTCAGTCCGAGACCATCGCGGACGGCGAGGCCATCCTCGGTCACGTGTTCGGCAACAAGGACGTCAGTCGCAACGTGGCGGGACACGCGGCCCAGCAGACGGGACTGGGCGCCGACGTCATCAAGAAGATGTTGCCGATGGTTGCGGCGGTCGCCATGGGGATGTTGAGCAAGCAAACCCAGGGTGGAGGCGGACTGGGCTCGGTGCCGTCGAGGGGATCGCAGCCGGCGCCCGGCAACGATCTCTTCGGTATCCTCAATCAGGTTCTCGACGCCGATCGTGACGGCAGCGCGGTCGACGACATCATCAACCTTGCGCAGAGGTTCTTTTGAGGTTTGGCAGGAGGAGGAGAGGGTACGGCTCCCCTCTCGGCAGCAGGCTCGGCGGTGGCGGCGGGCAGCGGCGCGGTGGCCGGATCCGTTGGCTACCGATCGTTTTGTTCGCGGTCTACGGGCTGTACTACTACACCAGCAATCAGCAGGTGGTGCCGATTACCGGTCGCACGCAGCTCGTCGACATCAGTCGTGAGCAAGAGATGGCGCTCGGGTTACAATCGTACCGCCAGATTCTGAGTCGGGAACGAATCGTTCGCAGCGGCGAGGTCGTCGAGGCCGTTGCCGAAATCGGCCGCCGGCTCGCCGTCGCTGCCGCCGAAGACGATCCGGGCTTCGAGTGGGAATTCAACGTGGTCGACTCACCCCAGGCGAACGCTTTCGCGTTACCCGGCGGCAAGGTGGCGGTCTATACCGGGCTCGTGCCGGTTGCGGAAAACGTCAACGGTCTCGCCGTGGTGATGGGGCACGAGATCGCGCACGCGATCGCGCGTCACGGGGCCGAGCGCATGGCCCATCAGAAGTTGGTTCAGATGGGCACGATGGCGGCTGGGATGGCGTTCAGCGACATGGATATGGGATCCCAGCAGATGGTGATGGGCGCGCTCGGGGTGGGAGCGCAGTACGGTGTCTTGCTACCCTTCTCACGCGATCACGAATCGGAGGCCGATTACATGGGCCTGATCTACCTCGCGCGCGCGTGTTTCGATCCGACCGAGGCGCCGCGACTGTGGCAGCGTATGGGGCAAGCATCGAAGGGTGCACCCGCGGAGTTCATGTCGACCCACCCGAGTCACGAGACCCGCATCCGGCAGTTCGAGCAGTGGATGCCGAAAGCACTGGAAGTACGCCAGCAAAGCTGTGGCGCGCGGCTCGACTCGGAAAACTAGTTGTGCTCGCGTCGCTCGCGGGCATAGGTTGCTGGGGCGTTATGAGGACGCGCGCGTGGATTCTGGCGGCGGCCGTTTTGCTGGCGGCTTGTGGCGACGACGACGGTGGCTCGGCCCGCATCGTCTCGGGAGAGAGCACGATCGAGCTGCGTGAGGGCGGTGCGACCGCCGTGGTCGAACGCGATCCGTTCCGGATCACGTTTCGTGCGGCGTCTCTAGTCGCATCCGATGGCGAGAGCGGCGGCTTGTTCTACCGACGCGGTGACTCCCGGTTCCACGTTACTCGAGTCGTTGCCGACCGCGAACAAGAGGGTGACGTCCTGCTCGAGGTCGAAACCAGCGAGGGAGACATCGCGCGAGCGCGCGTCGGTTTCGAGTTTGATGACGAAGCCGAGCGATACTCGAGCCGGGTGCTCTCGATCTCCTTCGACCCACCGCGCCCGGAGTCGGTTACGTGGATCGGCGCTCGATTGACTTCACCTCCGGAAGAGGTCGTTTACGGACTCACCGAGAGACTGCGCGACGGCGCCGACCTCGCCCCGGCGGCAGGGCTCGAGGTCGACCTTGAGGAAGCGTTTCCCGTGGAAGTCGGAAGCCTCGATCGGCGCGGCGACAAGGTGAGGATGCGGGTCCGTCCGACCTTCGCGATCTACGGTCCATTCTATCAGACCTCGAGTGGCTACGGACTTCTGGTCGACGGAACGACGCTTGGGGAGTACGACGTCGCGAGCACCGATCCGGAGGTCATCGAGTTTCGCTTCCAGACCGGCACGGCTGCCGGTGGCTTGCGCTTTTGGATTATCGACGGTCCCGACCATCCGACCATCCTCGACGAGTATACGCGCATGACCGGGCGACCCTATGTTCCGCCGGAATGGGCCTTCCGGCATTGGCGCTGGCGCAACGAGCTGATGTTTGGCGAGCCGGCGTTGCTGGACGGTATCGAGATGAACGCCCAAGTGGTCGAGGACATTTCGATGTACGAGATGCTCGACATTCCGGTGGGCGTGTATCTGTTCGACCGCCCCGTTCTGGAGGGCGACTTCGGCTTCGCGCGCTTTGCATGGGACGAAGAACGGTTGCCGAACCCCACCGCCATGATCGAATCGCTGCAGCGTCGTGGATACCGTTTATCGATGTGGAGTGGCATGTGGGCTTGTGGATCGGGACCGAACGATCTCGGCACCGAGGCCAACCGGCTGGGGTACATCGCGCCGAGCGACGACCCGACAGCGGAGCCGAACTGCGAGAACCTCGGCGGCGCCAACTTCATCATCGACGTCACCCACCCGGATGTACCCAACTGGTTCTCGACCAAGTTGACGGAGTTTTGCGCGGCCAACGATATCCAGGGAATCAAGCTGGACCGCGGGGAAGAACACATTCCGTCGGAGCGCGGCGATATCTGGGCGGACGGGAGAAGCGGTGTCGAGGTGCGCAACGCGTATCCGACCATTCAGGCCAAGATTCACCACGACGCGATGCGGGATGCTTTCGGCGACGATGCACTGGTCATCACCCGCAGCGGCTATACCGGGACGCAGCGCTGGGCGATCGTGTGGGGCGGAGACACCCCGGGGCGGGAGAACTTCGGCACGGGTGCCGGAACCGATCTGGGGCTGCGCGCCGCGATCATCAAGCAACTGCGGGCCGCCTTCCTGGGCTATCCGATCTGGGGGTCGGACACCGGCGGCTACTACGAGTTTCGCGATCGCGAGGTGTTTGCCCGCTGGCTGTCTTTCAGCGCGTTCTCGGGGATCATGGAGATCGGCGGGTTCGGAGCCCACGCGCCGTGGAACATGCCGACCGATCCGACCTTCGACGTCGAGATGGTCGAGATCTACCGGCGCTATACCCAGTTGCGCGAGACTCTCTTGCCCTACCTGGTCGAGCTGGCGCGGGAGGCGGGCGAGAGTGGAATGCCGATGGCGCGCCCGATGGTTTTCGAGTTTCCCGACGACGACCGGCTTCTCGACATGTGGGACCAGTACATGTTCGGTCCCGACCTGATGGTGGCGCCGATTTGGAAGATCGGACAAACCGAGCGATCGATCTACTTTCCGGACGCCACTTGGACGAGCTACTGGGACGACTCGGTCGTCATCAAGGGGCCCGCTACCGTCGAGGTCGAAGTACCGCTCGACCGTATCGCGGTCTACGTCCGCGACGGCGCTAGCGTGCCTCGGCCGTGATCTTCAACTTTGCGATGCTGTCGTCGAGACCGCCCGGCCGGCTTCGTTCGAGCCAGCACGCTCGCTGTTCGTGAAGCGCCTGCTCGACTTGTTCGCTGGCGGTGGACGGTACGGCGATGCCGTGCTTTCGCGCCAAGATACCGGCGGCGATTCGGGTGAGTCGGGTCGCTTGCAGCAGCTCGCGCTTGACCAGTGAGCCGTCGCTGCATTCGGGCGAGGAAAACGCGATCGCGTGGTCGATTCGGTCGAGCTCGGCGAGCACCAGATCGATGCCCTGCTCGGTCGGGGCGGCGCTTCCTCCCAACGACGTATCCTTGCCGATGAGGGCGTAGAAGAGCGGGCTGCCGTTGAACGCCTCCGCGCCGCTCTTGCGGTAGAGCTCGGCGGCATCGACGACGGCGGCGCCGAGCCTTCGGGTCGAGTCGCGAAAGACGTCACGGTCGAGTGCCGCCGTCACCTCGAGATCGCGGTTACTGTCGGTGCACCAAGCCAGGCTGGCACCATAGACCAGTGGCGCGAAGCTCGCGGATGGCGGCTGGTGGTGGCCGTTGTCCCCCCAGTCCGTGATGAGATAGCCCTGCGCTCCGTGGGTTGCGCCGTTCTCGGCGGCATCGATCAGATTCGCGGTGGCGTTCGACCAGCGTCCGAGAAGAGAGTTCCAAGTCGATGTGCCCGGACAGACCCAAAACGGGATCCCGCTTTTGGCGAATGTCGGGACTTGACCGGCGAACCCGCGCAACACCTCGTTGTCGATCCCAACTTCGGCGAGGATTTCCTCCAATCCGGCGGGCAGCTCGGGGTCTGCGACTGGCGCCTCGTAGTGCCACACCAATGCAGTCAGATCGCGCTTGGGCAACTCGGCGACCAGCTCGGGGTGGTTGCGCAGGACATCGCCCCAGAATAGCACGTCGGCCCCGTCTCGGTGGAGCTCGTCGACGACGGCGCGCAAGAACTCGAAGTAGACGCGGGCGCGTCCCTCTCGTTCGACTCGCACTTTGCTGCGACCTTTGCCGAGCTCGAAGGTCTCGTCGAAGTTGATGTTGATGCGTTTGCTCGAGAAGCAAGGCCGTAGCTCTCGGTACAGATCGAGCACGAAACGCAGGCTGCGCTCGTCCGGATACAGCACGCCGGCCTTCCAGGTCTCTCCCCAGCTCGTCTTCCACCCGTCGGGAGCTTCCGCCAGGTCTCGGTACTCGCTGCGCTTCAGCCAGCGTTCCATGTGGCCGAAGCCGTTTTGGTTGGCGGCGAGCTCGACCCCGTGCGACGAGCACAGACGGTCGAGCCAAGCGATGTCGTCCGAGGTGAGCGGCGAGGCGTCGCACCATGCGGGTCGATGGTGCTGATAGCGGAAGGTGTGCTCGGTGTAGAGTTGAAGGTGGTTGATCCGCAGCTGCGCGAGCAACTCGACCAGGCGTTGTAGAGTCGACCGGGTCGGCACACGGTCGCGGCTCACGTCCAGCATGTAACCGCGCTGGGGGAAGTCCGGCCAGTCCCGGACGCGGACGCCGGGAAGCGTGGCTCCGCTCTCGGCACGGATCTGCTCCAATGTTGCGCGGCCGTAGCGTTCCCCGGCCCGGTCCGAGAAACCCAAGCGAACCCCCTCCCGACCGATGTCGAGAGTGTAACCCTGTTCCGGAAGCCCGCCGACCCACTCGGCCATGACCGGAGCGTCGATCGGCGTGGTCGCATCGAGTCGCTCGACGAACCTCGGTCGGGGCAGAATGTCGGGCAGCGCTTGCACGCCGGCTTCAGCCCATGAGGGGCGCCATCTGCGCGGTATCCATATACTCGTGGACTTGGCTGATCTTGCCGTTCTCGACGGTCGCGATCATACAAACGTGCGCCTCGACTGCTTCGCCGTTGGGCGCGGTACACCTCATCGTATGCTGCTGGACGAAGCCGTTTTCGGTCGGCGTGACACGGACGTTCTCGTAACGCAGGTCGTCGAGGTTTCCGGTCAGGATCTTGACTACTTTTAGCGCCTGCTTTTTGACCAGGGTTCGTCCGTCCGAGTTGCGCCATGCGGTCATCTCGTCGGTGTACAAATCGGCGACCCCTTCGACGTCCTTATTCAGCAAGCGGCGGACGAGCTCGCGGGCGATCTCGACGTTCGGATTCGTGCTTTCGTTCGGCATGTCGGGAACAATGCCGAACCGGTGGTTGGCGTCAAGCGTGGGCGGCGCCAGGTCCCGGACCAGTTTGGCTGGAACTTCTCTAGTTTGCATAACTGGTTTGATCCGTTCGATGCTGGATGTATGTCTGCCGGCGAGGATCGTTCCCTTTCTCGGTTGAGTCGCTCGATCGACGGAAAAGTCGCCCTGATTACGGGCGCGGCCAGCGGGATGGGGCGGGCGACGGCGCATCTTCTCGCCGATCTCGGCGCATCGGTCGCGGTGACCGACATCGACGAGTCGGGAGTCCAGGCGGTTGCCGAGCAGATCCGCGAGCACGGTCGCTCGGCCGATTGGTGGCGTCTCGACGTCGGCGATGCGGATCTGATCGAAAAAGTTGTCGGATCGGTCGTCGAGCGCTGTGGCGGTATTGATATTCTGGTGAACAACGCCGGAGTCGCGCTCGGCGCTCCGATCGACGCGGAGACGTACGAGACCGTATGGGAGCGAGCATTTCAGATCATGCTGACCGGGCAGGTGCGTCTGATCCGGGCCGTGTTGCCTCATCTCGAAGCGGCGGGCGGCGGTAGAATCGTAAACGTCGCATCGACCGAGGGGCTCGGCGCTTCGCGTAGGATGTCGCCATATACCGCGGCGAAGCACGGTGTCGTCGGTTTGACTCGCAGTCTTGCGGTCGAGCTCGGAGGGCGGGGAGTCACGGTGAATTGTGTCTGCCCCGGACCGATACACACGGGAATGACCAGTGTCATTCCCGACGAGCACAAAGAGCGTTTCGCGCGCCGCAAGGTCCCGATCGGGCGCTACGGCGATCCGGAAGAGGTTGCGCACGTGATCGCGAGCGTGGTTCTGCCGGCGTCGTCCTACCTGAATGGCGCGATCATTCCAGTCGACGGCGGTATGACGGCCAAGAGCGATTAGTGCGTCGGCCCGGCGGGACCATTGGGTACGAATGCCGCGCGGATTCCCGTGCAGAGGTTGCGCCGCTCGCGCCCGATGGTGGAGACTCCTGCGCGGGGAGGGACGACCATGGCGGGCAGGCACGGCTGTCGTTTGGCGTTGATCGTTGCGTTGATGGTTTGCGAAGCGTCGGTCGTATCGCCGACTTTCGCGCGCGAGTCCGAAGCTGCGGCCGCCGATGGACGGGTTGAGGAAATCGTCGTGCGCGCGCGCAAGCGCGATGAGCTATTGCAGGACACTCCGGTCTCGGTTACCGCGCTCAGCGCCAACGACCTGCAGCTCAACAACGTTACCCGGCTCGACGACATCCAACAGATCGTTCCGAACTTGAGCTTCTACTCCGGTCGCAGTGGTGTGACCGCGGCGGCATTCATTCGAGGTGTCGGACAGGTCGATCCCGTGATCACCTTCGATCCCGGGGTTGGGATCTACGTCGACGGCGTATTTCTCGCCCGCCAGGCGGGCGGCGTGCTGAACATGATCGATATCGAGCAGGTCGAGGTCCTGCGCGGACCGCAGGGGACTCTGTTCGGGAAGAACACGGTCGGAGGTGCGATCCAGGTCAAGTCGGTGCGGCCGCGTGAGGAGTTCGCAGCGGAAGTGAGCGTCGGCGCGGGCAGCTTCGATACGGTGCGCAGTCGGGTCACACTGAACGCGCCGGTCAATCTCGGGGCGCTGGGGGATCGCCTGTTTTCGAGGTTTACCTTCGCGCAAGAGTATTCGGAGGGATATACCAAGAACACTCTCCTGGATCGTCACCGCAACAACATAAACGCGCTTGGATTCCTCGGAGCGCTTCGATTCGTCGCGACCGACGATATCGAGGTGAACCTGTCGGGTAGCTGGTTTCGCGATCGTTCGAACGGCAAGGGGGGACGGTGTGCGGTGAGTAACGATCCGCCGCCGCTGAATGGACTGTTGGAAGCGGTCGACCCCTCGCTTCCCGACGAGTGCCGGCGGTCCGGCTATCGTAGATTCGAGAACAACTCGCCCGGACAAGCCGACATCGAGACCTACGGCGTCTGGGGTGACATCGTTTGGAACGTCGGAGCGCTCGGCCCCCTCGGCGACCTCTCGCTCAAGTCGATCTCCTCATGGCGCGAGCAGCGCCCTCGCATCCGCGAGGATGGCGACGGAACGCGATTACCCGAGCTGCAACTGTCCGAGGTGAAGGGTGGCGGGCCCTTCGACGGTGCGCCGGGATTTCAACGACAGTTCAGTCAGGAGTTGCAGATCAACCTCGATGCTTTCGACGAGACTCTGCATGTCGTTGCCGGCGCCTTCGGCTTTTGGGAGGACGCTCGCTCTTTCCAGAACATTCTCTCTTTACCCGGCTTGGTAGCGGTGAATCCTGCGCTCGGGTCGACGACCGACGGGCGAACCAAAATCGACAACTCGAGCTGGGCGTTGTTCGGGCAGGCGACCTACTCTCCACTCGACTGGCTCAGCTTCACCGGAGGCCTGCGCTACACCGAAGAGAAGAAGGGGTTTCGCAGATTGCGTACCATCCCCGACGTTCTCTTCGACGATATCGACCCGTACGATCCCGCGACCGACGATTGCGCGGAGGCCGAGGATTGTCTGATCGACGCGGATCTCAGCGAGGTGTTCACGGCCTGGACACCAATGGGCAATGTCTCGCTGATCGCTCCCGAGAGTTGGCTCGAGCCGGTCCTCTTGGATCACTTGTTGTTGTATTTCACCTATAGCGAAGGGTTCAAAAGCGGCGGTTTCAACGGCAACTCATTGAGCGACGATCCGGCGGTCCTCGATCCTTTCGACCAGGAGACCTTGCAGTCGTTCGAGCTCGGCCTCAAGCTGATCGGCTTCGATCGGCGCTTGAGCGTCAACGCGGCCATCTTCCGCTCGAACTACGACGATATTCAGGTTGCTGTGATCGATTCGGGTGCGAGCGTGCTCGCCGAGATCCGTGTCGAGAATGCGGCGGAGGCTACGGTCGAGGGGGCCGAGATCGAGCTCGACGTGCGCCCACTCGATCGCCTGGTGGTGCGTGGCTCGGTTGGATTTCTCGACACCGAGTACGACGTCTTCGAAAATGCCCCGAGCGCAAACGCGGACGAGCTGATCGATCGCAGCGGTGAGAGCTTCAACAACGTTCCGGACTTCGAGTCGCAAGTTTCGATCAGCTATACC
>JANQHZ010001083.1 GCA_028282445.1 Candidatus Binatia bacterium
CGTCCGCTGCCAATGACTCTCGCCATGCCGGTTCGTGCATAGTCGGCGAGGTAACGATCGTGCTCGTTGCTGTAAGGGGGCGGCATCAGCATGCGAACGTTGTGGCCGAGCACTTCGACGGTCTCGTAACCGAACAGGCGCTCGGCTCCGCGGTTGAACGACTCGATCGTTCCTGCTTCGTCGATCGTGATGATCGCATCGACGGCAGTATCCACGATCGCACGGATCTTGGCTTCACCGTCGCGCAGAGCCGATTCTGCCGCTGCACGTTCGCTCACGTCGCGTACGATTGCCGTATAGATCACGTCGTCGTCGACCCGGGCCTCCGAAACCGACAGCTCGACCGGGAAGCTCTGCCCGTTCTTTCGCTGACCCTGCACGTCGCGAATCTTGCCGATGGCCTTCGGTGAACGACTCGTACGATAGGCTTCGAGATACCCGTCGTGTTCATCCCGATAGGGGGAAGGCATGAGCATTCTCACGTTGCGGCCAAGCACCTCCTCGGCGTCGTAGCCGAATATGCGTTGCGCTGCCTTATTGAACAGCGTGACTCGTCCGTCGATGTCGATGCTGATGATCGCGTCTTGCACGCTGTCGAGGACGCCCAACCAACGAGCCTCGTCGAGCTTACTTCCGTGCCGCGCTTGTTCGGGTTCGGTCATCGTCCAACCACTCGAATCGCACTCCTCGGCGAGCCGCCTAGCTCACTCGCGTGATGCATACTCGAGAGCGATGTTCGCCGGCACCAGCTGCCGGTATTCCGACCACTGATCAGTGCGGACGGTGCCGATCCGCCTCGCCACCCGGCGGGTGCGCGGATCGCTCCGTCTCCAAAGCGATCCCTTTACGCGCTCGGATTTCCAAGAGTCGTGCGACAGGGTGATAGCCCGGCCCTCAAGAGGCGAGGGCCGGGCTGTGATCGCGGACGAGCCCGGGGGGAGGGGGCACTGCCCGCGGTAGCTCGGGTGCTGCGAAGTGACCGTCCGGTCGAGCTCTTCGCGAAGCGCTCTGGTTTTGCCGTCCGGCACGAGGCTGCCTGCTATGCTGCCTGGAGGTTGGTGGCCAGGTTGCCCTCTGCAGGCGATTTCTCGGGTTGTCGGAGCTCGAGCAGCTTGTCGCGAACCCGATTCGGGTCGAGGTCGAGCGCATCGCAGAGCCTCTCGAACGAATACCCCCAGGAGCGATCGCCGGAAGCGACCCACTTCCAGGCCTCGAAGTACATCCGCTGGTGACTCGGCCGCTTGGCAAAGCGGTACTTGGCAAGGTCTTCGATCGCGGTGCAAAGCACTTTGTAGGCCAGGTAGCGCTCGGGGGAAGCCGGCCTCATTCGACGCGGGATCAGCTCCTCGGGGAGGAGCAATTCCTCGACAGAGCATTCGTCGGCGTCGCTTGTCCACATCATCGGAACCATGAGCACCCCCTTCGCGAAAATAGACTTTTTAGGTCGCAGATTACCCCTAACGTAGATCTTGGAGGTCCACAACCCCGTCTGTCGCTTTTTCGCGCGAGGCGGGCACTCGCCTGCCCACGCCCGTGTGGCCGCCGAGTCTGGATTCCGCTTCTTGGGGATCCACTTGGGCCGTTCTCCCGGAACCGCGGGGCGGGCGCGTCAAGTCAAGCTGCCACCGGGCGTGGTGTCGCCATCGTTCGGCCGCAGGCCTTGGAGTGCGGTGCGGCAGGCGAGCTTCGCGACTTCGCGTGGGGCGATGTTTCCGGCCTTGACGGCTTCCCACCCGGCCCAGATCAGCGAATCGATCACGGCGACCGCCCAGCTTGCGGGGATCGAGGTATCGATTTCGCCCTCGGCCTTGAGCACGCCGATCAACTCGGTCGTGCCGTCTAGTTGTTGTTGGTAGCGGGCGTTCAGCGAGGCTGGGAGGTCGGACGCCGGCACCCGGCTGAGGAAGTGAAAGCGGGCGCCGAGTGGGATTACGGCTTCGAACATCTCCTCCAGGGCTTCGCGTCCGGATGCGGCCTCGTAGAGGTGGGCGGTAGCTCGGTCGGTTGCATCCAGGGCGTCCTCGGTCAGCTTGTGGATCAGGGCTTCCCTGCTCGCAAAGTGGCGGTGGAGGGTGGCGCGCCCGACTCCGGCGCGGACGGCGACCTCAGCGAGGGAGGCGCCGGGGTTTTCTGAGAGTACCAGAGCGGCAGCTTCGAGAATTGCATCGCGCGAAGATGAGCGCACGGGTCGCGCGGAAGGCATCAAGCTCCCTCTGCGGTGGTTCGGGCGGTCCACCGTGGTAGGCGGTTCCCGGAAGTGATGTCCCGAGGCGAAGCGCTCATGAAAAGAGTGTAGCTGGTTGAACCAGGCTTGACAATGATGAGTCTCATATGAGACATAAGCGTCTCATGAGGGGTTCGCTGATGATTCTGAGGTTCACGGATGTTCATGACGAGTACGTTCAGCATGCTTAGTCGGTCTCTGGCCATGGTCTCGCTGGTCCTATTGGTTTCCGGCGGCGCAGCTGCCTCGTCCGTCGTGTCGTTCGAGTCGGCGCCGGTTCGGCCGATGGCGCAATCGGTGGACGGCCAGCGGCTGTATGTCGCGAACACCCCGGACGGTCGCTTGGAAGTCTACGATGTCGACTTGGCAGGCGAGCTTACGCACGCCGCCTCGGTGCCGGTGGGGATGGACCCGGTCGCGGTGGCGGTCGCTCCGGATGGAGCGGTCTGGGTCGTCAACCATCTCTCGGACTCGGTCAGCGTGGTCGCTGAGGGCGCGACTCCAGCCGTCGTACGGACGTTGCTGGTTGGCGACGAGCCGCGCGACATCGTCTTCGCCCAGGGGCGAGCTTTTGTGACGACAGCGCATCGTGGGCAGCATCGCACCCACGACTCGATTGCCGGGGTCGCTGGCGCCGGCGACCCCCAGCTGCATTCCGCGAGCGTCGCCCGCGCCGATGTGTGGGTCTTCGATGCCGCCGGCTTGGGTGGAAGCCTCGGAGGAACTCCGGTTGCCATCGTCGAGCTCTTCGGCGACACGCCGAGAGCACTGGCGGTGAGTCCCGACGGTGCCACGGTCTACGCGGCGGTCTTCAACTCGGGCAACCAGACCAGCGTCGTGCATGAGGCCGTGATGTGTCGAGGATTCGAGGACACGCCGTCCGGATCTGCGATTGGGACGACCTACGAGTCCAGGCACGGTAGCGATCCATGTGTCGTCGGTAACTTGCCCTTCGAGGCAGCCACCGCATCGCCGAACGGTCCGAGCGACAAGACGCTCCCTCGCGGCCGCCCTCTGCCGAGCACTGGTGCCGACGGAGAGCACCAACCTTGGACATCGATGATCGTTCGCTTCGATCGGGCGTCGGGCGAATGGCGGGACAGTCGAGGTTTGAACTACTCGAATGGGATCCGCTTTTACCTGCCCGATCACGATGTGTTCGCCATCGACGCGCTGAGCCTGGTGCCCACCGCCGACTTCGAGCACGTCGGGACGACCCTGTTCAACATGGCAGTCAATCCCCGGAGCGGCACCGTCTACGTCGCGAATACCGATGCTCAGAACCACATCCGTTTCGAAGGTCCGGGCATCCGCGGCGGCTCGACGGTTCAGGGCAACATCGCCCACACGCAGATCACGGTGATCGACCCGGTGACGGGGGACGTCGAGCCACGACACCTCAATCGCCACATCGACTATGCCGTGCTCAAGGCGTCAGCTTCGACCAAGCAGCACACGATCTCGACGCCTCTCGAAATGCAGGTGAGTTCGGACGGTGAGTGGCTCTACGTCGCTGCGATCGGATCGGATCGGGTGGCCGTGTACTCGACTGCCGACCTCGAGAACGATGCACTCTGGAACGGCGCCGGAGTGGAGTTCGACCCCACGTTGGCGAGCGCGAATCACATCGATGTCGCCGGCGGTCCAGCCGGTTTGCTCCTCGACGAAGGTCACAATGGCGCAAACGGTCAACTCTACGTCCTCACCCATTTCGACAACGGCATCGCTGTGATCGACGCCAGTACCGGCGCGCTTCTGCAGTCGGTTTCCATGCACAACCCCGAACCGCCGCAGGTGGTCGCCGGGAGAAGGATGCTCTACGACGCCAGACGCTCGTCATCCAATGGTGAGTCTTCTTGCGCCAGCTGCCACGTCTTCGGTGACATGGATCACTTGAGCTGGAACCTCGGCAACCCGGACGGGGGGAATACGTTCAACCCGCAGCCGTTTCCCACGATCGCTTTCAACGATCTGCTCTGCGACCTCCTCGGCAGCTTTCCCTTCTGCGAGCTGGTTCCCTACGTGAACGGCAACGGCGAGCTCCGCGACTTCGCGTCGATGAAGGGTCCGATGATGACCCAGACGATGCGAGGAATGTCGACGCACGGACATCTCCACTGGCGAGGCGATCGCGCCAACGGATACTTCGGCATCGACACGGCTCAGACGCTGGACGAGAAGCTCTCGTTCAAGAACTTCATTGTCGCCTTCGAAGGGTTGCTCGGGCTCGACGTCGATCTGCCGGCGGGAGTCGACGCGACCGGCAAATCGCCGCAGGTGCTCGCGCTCGAGCGTGATATCGACTCCTTTGCCGACTTCATGTTGCGCGTCCAACTTCCGCCGAACCCGATTCGGCCGCTCGACAACTCGCACAGCGCATCGGCGCAGATCGGTGACGCCTTCTTTGATGGCCCGAGGCGCGCCGATGGCTTGGACTTCGATTTTGCCGGCAACGGGCCTGAACGTGATGGAAACACGTGCGAAGGTTGCCACAACCACGATCCGTTCCAGGGGTTCTACGGAACCGATGGCGAGGTGGCTCACGGTGGCGAGGTGCTGGTCACCAAGGTTCCGCATTTTCGCAACCTCTACCAAAAAGTTGGAATGTTCGGACTGCCCAACCGCGAGTTCTTCCTACCGTCGACTACCGACGCCCATCAGGGTGATCAGATTCGCGGATTCGGTTTTCTGCACGATGGTGCCACCGACAAGCTTTTCAATTTTCTGCAAGGAGGAGTGTTCGACAACGGCGATATGAACTGTGAGGAAAGCGGGCTCGCGGGCGGAACCCATTTCGGCTGCGAGCTCAACGATGGTGCGAGCGTCGGTATTCCGGACGACACCGTTCGCCAAGGCCTCGTCGACTACTTGATGGAGTTCGACAGCGACCTGGCCCCGATCGTCGGACAGCAGATCACTCTCGACTCGACCAACTCAGCCGTCGCCGGTCCGCGCATCGATCTGCTTTTGCAGCGAGCCCAGGCTTCGTTCAACTCGGCCGTGTTGGGTGGGGCGGTGACCGAGTGCGACCTGATTGCCAAGGGGGTCTTCGGTGGTGTGCTGCGCGGCGCCGTCTATGATCCGGTCACCGGGCTTTTCCGTCAGGATCGAGAGGTCGCCCCGTTTTTGACCGACGCGCAATTGCGCGCGCGAGCTTCCTCGTCCGGTCAGGAGGTGACGTACACGTGCGTTCCGCCCGGGTCGGGGGTCCGGGCGGGGATCGACCGCGATGACGACGGCGTCCTCGACGGAGACGATCCTACGCTGTCGCCCCAGACGATGCGGATTTCAGGTCGGCGGCTCGTTCTCAAGGATCGCGACGGCAACAGCACGCGGAGGAAGTTGATCTTGATGTCGAAGGATCCGGCGATCGAGGTGAGCGGCATCGGCGATCCGACCGTTGGCGGAGCCGTCGTCCGGGTCGTCAATCCCAACGGGAACGACGACGCGGTACTGAACCTGCCGGCAGAGAACTGGGCTGGTCTTGGCAACCCCGCAGGCTCGAAAGGGTATCGCTACAAAGACCGGGACGGAGTGTGTCGCGCCGCGAAGATCAAGCCGGGGCGTCTGCTGAAGGTCGTGTGTCGCGGTGCGGGGATCGACTTTTCACTAGACGAGCCCACGCAGGGGGCTCTGACAGCCACATTCCAGGCGGGGCGTGATCGCGCCTTCTGTATGGAATTCGGAGGGCGAATCAAGGAGAAGCAGGCGATCGACGGCAAGTCCGGTCTCTTTTTGGCGAAAGATGCTCCGGTCGTGGCGGTTTGCGATCGGCCATGAGCGCCTCGAGCTCCAGGAGCGCAGGACGATGACGATACTGGATGAGATCCGCCGGGCTGCCGAATTGCCGCCCGAGAGTGCAATTGCGCTTCCCTTCGCCGCCTACGAGAGCTCCGAAGTTTTCGAGCGCGAGATGGCGACGGTGTTCTCACGCGATTGGATCGCGGTTTGCGCCGCAGCGGAGTTGCCGAATCCGGGCGACTGTATTGCGTTTTCTTTGGCGGACGAACCTGTCGTCGTCGTCCGCGGTGGTGACGGACGCTTATGGGCGTTGTCCAACGTTTGCCGGCATCGCGGGACGATTCTGCAGGACGACGGCTTCGCCAACGTCAAGAAGCTCGTCTGTCCGTATCACGCATGGACGTACGATCTCGAAGGGCAACTTCGCGGCGTTCCGATGCCCGGGTCGGTTGTCGTCGACAAACCCGCGCATTGTCTGCCGAGCTTCGGCGTCACCGAGTGGGCGGGAGTCGTATTCGTCAATCTGGACCCTGCCGGGGAGCCGCTCGATCGCCGGCTGCGCGGAATCGAGCGCTATCTCGAGCCGTTTGCACTCGATAGCTTCGATACGGTGGCGACCGCGACGGCGCTCGATACTTGGGACGCCAACTGGAAGCTCGTGTTGGCGAACGCAATGGAGAGCTATCATGTGTTCAGA
>JANQHZ010001139.1 GCA_028282445.1 Candidatus Binatia bacterium
TTCTTCGAATACGGCCCCGTGGTAGGACGGCGATGGGGAACAGAACTCCGGCCAGCGGTCGGGGTCGTCGGCCCATTTGAACTGGGCGCTGTCGATCACTGCGCCGCCGACGTGAACCCCGTGGCCGCCGATGAATTTGGTGGTCGAGTAGACCACGACGTCGACGCCGTGCTCGATCGGCCGAAGCAGATACGGCGTCATTACGGTGTTGTCGCAGATCGTCGGTAGCTTGAGCTCGTGCGCGATGTCGGTGATCGCCTTGAAGTCAGGAACGTCGTTCTTCGGGTTCCCGATGCTCTCGAAGTAGACGCAGCGCGTGTTTTCGTCGACCAGGTCGCGCAGCGTCTCCGGCTTGGAGGGATCGAAGAAGCGCACTTCGATGCCGAGCTGACGGAAGGTCTGGGTGAACAGTGTCCAGGTGCCGCCGTAGAGGCTGGTCGCCGAGATGAAGTTCTGTCCGGAGTGGCAGATGGTCAAGATCGCCGCGTTGATCGCCGCCTGTCCGGAGGCGAAGGCGAGCCCGGCCGCACCGCCGTCCATCGCGGCTAGTCTCTCCTCGAGCACCGCGTTGGTGGGGTTCATGATGCGGCTGTAGATGTTGCCGAGCTCAGCCAAGCTGAAAAGGTTGGCCGCGTGCTCGGTGCTGTTGAAGACGTAGGAGGTCGTTGCGTGGATCGGCACGGCGCGGGCATTGGTCGCCGGATCCGGTTCCTGTCCGGCGTGCAATGCCATCGTGCCGATGCGGTGCTTGCTATTCTCGTCGGCCATGACTTCCTCTTTTCTGGTGGTTGTGCCCGGCGGGCTGTGGAACGTCGGATACTCGCGAATTCGGTAGTGTCCTGTCAAAACCTCGCCCGCGCCCCTCGTTATCGGCGGCAATCGGGGCGCTGCAAGCCGTTCGTCTCCGCTCCGGAGCGTTCGCGCCGCAGCGGTTTGCAGCGGAGACGCTGCGAGTAAAAAGCGTCGCACTAGCGGAAAATTCGGGCATGATAGCGGCGATGTCCATGAATTCGATCGCCGCCGATCTGCGCCTGTTCGCCAAGTACCACCTGAAACGGCGGGTCTTCGACTACCCTGCGCGCGAAACCGAGCTCGGGCTGGTCGAGCTGGATTTTGACAGCGACGCCTTTGAAGCCGAGCTGAGAGATCTGGCACCGCGCTTCCAGGTCGAGACTCTGGGCAGGGTCGATTACGGCGGCCGTCCGCACGCGATCCACTGCGTCTCGCCGGCGTCGACGGAGAGCCGCAAGACCCTGTTGATCCTCGGCGGCGTGCACGGCAACGAACGTGCGGGCATTCTGGCCATTCCCGAGATCTTCCGAAGCTTCGATCAGCCCGGCATCCGTCTCGTCGCCGTCGCACCGGTCAACCCGGTCGGCGCCTTCGAGCTTTCGCGCTACAACGGCGACGGTTTCGACATCAATCGAGACTTCGCGCGTTTTGATACCCGCGAGGCGTGCGTGGTGCGCGAAGTTCTGGAGCGTGAGCGCCCCGACTTCGTCGTCAGTCTTCACGAAGGGCCGCAGGACGACTCCTTCATGTTCCTCAATCGCTTCGTCGACCTGGCGTTGGCGACGCGGCTTGCGAAAGCGATCGAGGAAGGCGGGGCTTCCCTGGCGCGTCGCGACTATTTTGGACGCGTCCTCGATCCTCCCGGAGTCGCTCCCATGGGAATCGGCATTTTCCTGCTCACCAAGCTTTGGGCGGGTGCGCTCCAGATGAAGTCGACGGGGATGTGGTGCGACGACCGAGCCATTCCCGAAGTGACGTTGGAGAGCTCCTGGCGCAATCAGGATCGCGACGCGCGGGTCCGCGCGCACGTCGATTTGGTAACGGCCGTTGCCCGCGAATTGGGCGCGACTTGATGGTCGGCGCCCGTGGCAAGAGGTCCATGCCGCGGCGCGCAGGTGTGACTCTTGCTTGAACTCAGCGCGAGCCGCGTGACGGTTGCCCGTTTCGCTGCGGCGCTTGCCTATCGTATGTTTACGCGAATGAAATCACCCTCGTAGCGATCGAAGGCGCATCGGCCCAAGACCAAGAGCCCCCAAAAAGGATGGGTGGAGATTTCGAGACTCTTGCCGTCCTGAGAAAGCTGCGCGGTCACCTCGGTAAGCGTGTGAACCGGCTCTTTGAACTCGGGGGACGCGGAAGACTCGAGCAATTGCGCGGAACCCGGGCCGGTGGCAACGCCCCGGAGATAGAAGATCGGCGGTTCTCCCAGATTGATTCGCACCCCGGATTCTCGCGTCTCGAAAGTACCTCGAAAGTCGGGCTTACCGCAGGTCTCATTGTACCGCCCCTCGAACACGCACACCCAGCCGCCCGGGTGATCGGAGAACTTCGTAGGGCAACCGAACCTTACCGTGGGACGCAGCGTCGGTGTCCGCGTATGTGTCTTGGTCGGCGTCATCGTACGTGTTGCCTTGGGAGTCGAGCTCGGTCTCGGCCGCGTGTTCGTCCGGGTTGGCGTTTGGGTTCGGCTTGGTGGCGTGACGAAACACCCGAATAGCGACGCGTTCACGGCATTGACCAGTTCTGCGACCGATACTGCGTTGTTCCCGTCGACGTCGGCCGCCTTGCACTCTTCTGTGTCTGCCTCGAGCAGCATAGATACGGCCCTGACGATCTCAGCGATTCCCACCGTCCCGTCTAGATTGCAGTCGCCGGGACATGGCGGTCGCTCGCTGGCGAAGACGATTGACGCGATGGCAGTCGCTGTAGCAAGGGAATGCAGCACGCTTTGTATTTATACTCCGATAGAGCGCCGTCGACCAGCTCGTGGATTCGTTCCGAACACTTCTTGGTTGACTTAGCAAGTTATCTTTCACGTGGGCGCCGCAGTCGAAACCCCGGCCCGGGAACACCGTCTTGGTGAGGGTCGGGGAAGAGCAGGGGGCGGTCAGAAGGTTCTGCTGCTCGCCGCCCTCGGGCGCGAACGCATGGAGTGGCCGATGGTCGCCGCGGTGCTCCAGATCGCCGTGCTCGGATGGGTGGCGTGGACGGCCCTACAGGCGCGCCACGATGGCCTCTTCCGACTAGGCGTAGCGGCGGTATGTGCCCGTCTGCTGGGTGTGTACGTCGAGGTGTTCGGCTCGCTGCTGCAGACCGGCATCGGACTCATCGGTGGCGGAGCATATGATCGAGAACCTGCTGGTCGACTGCCGACCGATCGGAGTCTCCCGCGATCCTTGAGCTCCTGCGGGTTGACGCCCGGGAAAAGCAATGCCGGGGTCCGGAGAAAAGCCGCCGAGTTCGGGAGTGATGGCAAGCCGGGCGCCGCGCGGTACGAGCGATGCTGCCTCCCTTCGCTTTGGCTCTCTAGCCTAGATCTTCGTCGTCGTCGTCGTCGTCATCGTCGTCGTCATCGTCATCGGAGTCGGGCCCGAGATCGGCGGTCTGTAGCGGCAGCTGGTTTGGCGCGTCCAATCCCTTGGGCTCCTGTGCAATCGGTAGGGCTAGGCTGGGTAGGGCGATGAGAAGCAATAGGACGATCGAGATGAGTCGGTGGGCGAGCGTCATGGGTTCCCTATCGGCTGCGAGTGATTCGGTTGTCGGCGAATGCGACGCGCGGCGATTGCGGCCAGGGTCAGCAGGCCGGCTGCCAGCATCGCCGGCGAGAGCGCCGGTGCCTGGCGGGTCAGGCTGGGGTCGCAGGGGATGTCCGGCACTGCCGGCTGGTTGCTGAAATCGGAGAAGTCGACCAGACCGCTGCCACCACCGCTGGCGCCGTCGACCACGCTGTCGCCGCTGCCGCCGGGATTGTCGGCGTGACTGGGGCCACCGTTGCCGCCCCAGTAGGTGTCCGCTGCGTCGACGTTGACCGCTCCGGATGAGTCGACCACCAGTCCGCGGGCGTTGCCGGTGATATTGTTGCCACGGGCCTGATTCGCGCCGTTGAGCAGGTTGTTGAGGCAAACCCCTGCAGCAGCGTTCGAATCGGCGGCGCTCGAGCGCACCCGCACCATGCCGCCGGCCTGGTAGACCAAGGCGCCGTTGACGCCATTGCCTTGCATGGTGACGCCGCAGATATCGATCATGCCTGCCGACAACGCGGTGAGACCGTCGCCGCGGTTCTCGCTGGCGACCGAGTCGAAGACGGTGATGCTGGCGGGGACGAACACGCTGCCGGGATCTGCGAGGAAGCCGTCGAGGTCGATGCCGTCGCCCAGCTCGAAGTCTCCGTCCGACGAGTCCACCAGGCTGACGCCGTTTCCGACGGCGCGCACACGGACGACACGGACGTCCCCATTGCCGCGAACCTTTAGGCCGTCCTGGCCGTTGCCCTCGAAGGTGCAGTCCCGAACTGTGATGTCGCCGATCGTGTCACGTTGAGTTTGAAGCTGTGCACCATCGTCGAAGGTGTCGTCCTCGCCCGGGTCGACCGGCAGAATCCCGTTACCGTTGGCGACGCATTCTTCCAGCAGGATATCCCCCTCGACGCGCTCGACGTTGAGACCGCTCTCTGCGTTGCCGTTGGCGACGATACGCGTCATGCGGACCGAATCCGGTGGCTCCGGTGGGCTGCCGAGCTTGATCCCGCCTTGTCCGTTTTCGTTGGCGGTGATGTCCGCCACGACGATGTTTCCCGAAATTTCGACGAGGACCCCGTGCCCGACGTTTCCAATCGCTTCGAACCCCGACATCTCGGCGTCGCGATATTCCCCGCGGGCGCTGCCGATCTCGATTCCCGCAGCGCTCTGCGAACCTGCGCAGACGTTGTCGACGCCGGGGCAGTCGGCGTCGGAGTTGCAGAAGAGTGTGCGGCTGCAGAAGCCGGAGAACCGGCAACTACCCGGAGTGGAATTCTCCGGGTAGGTCGGGCAGTCGTCGTCGACAGTGCACGCGGCGCGGTCGGTGCATTCGAAGGCCTTGCCGTTGCGGTCGGCGGAGCTCTCGCGAACGACCGCGCGCGCCAATGTCGCGAGCGTTGCTTCTTCGAAACTCGGAGCCTCGACGTCGAATCCGGCGTCGAAATTGTCGTCGGCACGCGAATTCGTGATCTCGACACTCACGTCTGCGGTTGGCAGGGCGCGGATGTCGAATCCGTTGCGACCGCTTTGCGGTGGAGATCCGTTGGCGTTCGCGATCGATCCGCGGACGATGACTTCGGTTCGCGACCAGAGCTGGAATCCGTCCCCGCCGTTGCCGTTGGCCTGGCTGTCGATCAGCGTGATCGTTCCGTTTGCATCGACGTCGACGCCGTCGTGGTGCGAGCCGTTGGCGGTGAGGTCCTGGAGAAGGACATCTCCTTCGACGTCGTCGAGGTTGATGCCGTCTCGTCCAGGGCGCAGGCAGGTTTCGTTGACAGGACAATCTGAGGATTCGTCACAGAGCGTGAGTCCGCCGGAGCAAAACCCCTCCAATACGCAATCTACATCGGCGCCGCAGTCCGAGTCGACAGCGCATGTGCCGATGAGTGCGAAGCACTGATTTTCGGTAAGGCTGCAGGTTTCGCCGGGCGCACACTCGGCGGACCTGAGGCAATCTGTGCTGCGGGCTTGGCAGGTGCCGTGGATGGGGGCGGTGTCGGGTTGCGCCGCGGCGCGGATCGAGAGGTTGATGATGCTCACATTGCCCGGGTACGGCGCTTCGGTGTTGTCGATCGCGCGTGTCCCGGGCGGCGCATCGATGAAAGCGGTTCCGTTCACCGACTCGATGGTGATGTCGCCCGGCATGCCGCCGTTCATGCCGCTCAAGTCGACGCTCTCGACGTAGGTGAAGCCACCGGCGATGCGTACCTCGCCGGGTGCCGATACCGCGTTCACCGCAGCTTGGATCGAGGTGAAGCAGGGCGCCGGCTGTGCGACGCAGGTTGGGTGGACGTTGACCGGGCTAACCGCGAGCGCGAGCGCCGGGACGAGCATTCCCAGGAACGCCGATGAGAGCCAACGCCAAGTGTTCACACAACCGTTCCCAACACTTTTTGGTTGACTTGGCAAGCTCTTTTTCAACGGCTGTGGTCGCACCTCCGACCCGGAAGCACCGCCGTAATCGCGGGGAAGAGCAGATCTCGGTCAGCGATCTACACGGGGCGAGCGAGTCGACCCCTGCCTGACAAACCTACTCCTGCTCGAGCTGGGCGCGAGCCGCGGCGAGGTTGAGCTTCTCTTCCTCGGACACGGTGGGGTAGTCGAGGTTGAGGTCGAGGATCGTGTCGGTGACGATGTCGGCGACCAATGCCCGCGCCGCCCACTTTTCGTCGGCGGGGATGACGTACCACGGCGCGATTTCGGTGCTGGTCGCGGATAGGGCGTCTTCGAACGCGCGCATGTAGTCGTCCCAGTAGGCGCGTTCCGCGAGGTCGGCCGAGGAGAACTTCCAGTGCTTCTTCGGGTTGTTCAGGCGGGAGAGGAAACGCTTCTTCTGTTCATCTTTGGAGATGTTGAGGAAGAACTTGAGGATCACGGTTCCGTTGCGGACCAGGTGGCGTTCGAAGGCGTTGATATCGTCGAAGCGCTCTTGCCAAAACTCCTTACCGATCTTCTCGGCCGGCAGGCGTTGCGCTTCGAGTAGCTCCGGATGGACCCGGACGACCAACACTTCCTCGTAGTACGATCGATTGAAGATGCTGATGCAGCCGCGTTCGGGGAGCCCATCGCCGTAGCGCCAGAGGAAGTTGTGATCGAGCTCCTCTTTGGAAGGTTGCTTGTAGCTGTAGACTCGGCAGCCTTGCGGATTCACCCCCGACATCACGTGCCGGATGGTGCCGTCCTTGCCGCCGGCGTCGAGTGCCTGCAGGACGATCAACAGCGAATAGCGGTTGTCGGCGTAGAGCACGCGCTGCGCTTCCTTCAGCCGCTTGCGGTTCTTGGCCAGGACCTCGCCGGCATGCGCTTTCACGCCGGCCTTGCCGAATTCCTCGATCTCCTTGGTCTGTGCCCACCCGGGATGGCGCTCGGACAGGTCGAGCCGATCGCCGGGGGCGACCTTCAGCATGTTGATGTATTTCTTCGCAACCATCGGCGAGCTACGGGCGAGTGCAGGTGCCGGACGAGCAGACGCCCGGTCCGTCCTCCGTCGTGCAGGAGATTCCGTCGGGCGCGGCCTCGGTTGTGCAGCGCCCGTCGTCGTCTCGAAAGTCGAAAGTACAGCGATTACCGTCGTCGCACAGCTCGCTCGGGCAGTCGCAGGCGGTCGGCAGGCAGAATGCGCTGACCGGGCTCGCGATCAGGGACTGGATGTGTGCGATGTCGGTGGGAACGCTGCGTTGCCCGACGCCGCCGCCGACGAAGACCTCGCCGTCGAGGATGGCCGGCGCGGAAGCCGCCGGTCCGGCCAGGGAAGGCGAGCGGTAGAGCTCTTCGCCGGTTTCGGTGTCGTAGGCGAACATCCGGCCCGCAAACAGGCTGCCCATGAAGACCACGCCCGGGACCGCCGAGGTCGGGCCGTAACTCGGCTGGGCCTGGTCGTTCGACCACAATACGTCGCCGCTGTCGGCGTCCAATGCCCATGCCGCCGGTAGTTGCTGGTTGGCGAGGTCGTCGCCGATCGCGGTGCTGAACATCACCTTTCCTTCGCCGACCGCGGCGGTGGCGATGATGCCGCCGATGGCGCCGCCGGGTACGACCTTGCTGCGCCAGTACGGCTCGATCTGTCCGGTCGTCTGATTGACGCCGTCGCGATCCAGCACGTAGTAGGTGCCGTCCTTGTTGCCGACGCCGACGACTTCGCG
>JANQHZ010001146.1 GCA_028282445.1 Candidatus Binatia bacterium
CCGCGCCGCCGCCGCCGGGCAGCCGTCCAGTGCCGACCGGACGGCTCGGATCAGCTCGGTAATCGAGACATTGTTGTCGCCGTCGAGATCGCCCTCGCAGCACTGCGCGCTCGCGGTCGATGCCGCGAGCAGCAGGGTTGCCGCGCAAATCCACGTGTAGCGTGCAATCGCTCGCATCACAGTAGAGCCTGCTTACTGAGCGACGAATGCGATGTCAAAGCGCTCGCGAGAGCGGGCGGCGATGCCGCCGGCAGGCTCAGTCGAGTGGCAGCGTCAGCACGGCCGTTCCGGTGGCGTGATCGCCGTAGTCCGTGGTCGCCTTCAGGCTGACTTCGACGATCCCCTCGTCACCCTCGGCTTTGGCGGAAGTGACCTCGCCCCGGAATTTCATCGTCTGGTCGGGGAAGACCGGGATGCCCAAGCGGACCGCGATCTTCTTGACCATGCATTCCGAACCGGCCCAGTCGGTGACGTACCGTGCGACGTAGCCGTTGGTGGTGAGGATGTTCATGAAAATGTTGGGCGCTCCCTGCGCGGCCGCGAAATCGCGGTCGTGGTGCGCGGGCATGAAGTCCTGCGAGGCGAGGGCGCCGGCGATGATCGTCGTCGCGGTGACCTTCAGGTCGAAAGGCGGCAGGGCGTCGCCGACCTTGACGTCGGCGAAGCGCAGTGGCTCGTGGCTCATGAGGGGCTCTCTTCCTTGGGCTTGAACTTGAGGATGCGGAAACGCTGGCTGCCGACGACGGCGCCGTTCTGGTCTTTGTACGTGGTCACCCAGCTGACGAAGTAGCCTTCGCCCAGCCCGGTGCTCTTTCGCTCCGAGATGGATTCGAGGACGACGTCGGACTCGAGCTGGTCGCCGGGTCGCAGGTAGCGTTCGAATTCGAGCTCGGAGTTGGTGGCGATCGTTCCGGCGTAGCCGGCGTTGTTGAGAATGCTGAGCGGATGGCCGGGGCTCAGCTCGACCGGAGAGCCTCCCCGCTCGGCGATGACGGTGATATCGGGCCGCGCCATCGTCCAGGTCTGGAGCATCGCCGGCGGTGCGACGACACCTCCGAAGCGGCTTGCCTTGGCCGCGTTCTCGTCGAGGTAAACCGGGTTGTAGTCACCGATTGCGTCGACCCAGTGGCGGATCATCGGCACGTTGACCGGGTCGGGCGCTGCGGAAGCGCCCGATTCGCTCATCGACTTGCCGATGTGGCTCTCGAGAGATTCCCGCAGGGGGTCCGAAGTCGTTTCTGCCATGACAAAAATATCCTTCCTTGCTGCGTTCGGATGATCGCTAGAGGTTCGCGCCGGACGGGTCAATCGGCGTGGGGTCGTAGAGACGATTTCTTCCTTCTGGTAGGGGTTCCCTTCGAAAGTTGCGAACCCCATCGAACCTGCACGCGGAGGAACTATGAGCAAATCGCCGCCGATCATCTACACCTGGACCGACGAGGCCCCCGCCCTGGCGACGTACTCATTCTTGCCGATCATTCGAGCGTTTGCGGGTGCAACCGGAGTTCCGGTGGAGACCCGCGATATCTCGCTCGCCGGCCGCATCCTTGGGGTTTTCCCCGAGCGCTTGAAGGCGGGGCAAGAGGCGCCGGATGGCCTCGGCGAGCTCGGCGCCCTGGTCAAGACTCCGGAAGCCAACGTCATCAAGCTGCCGAACATCAGCGCATCGATCCCGCAGATGAAGGCGGCGATCGCCGAGCTGCAGGGCAAGGGCTACGACCTACCGGACTACCCGGAGGACCTGCACAACGACGCGGAGCGCGACATCAAGGCGCGCTACGACAAGGTCAAAGGCAGCGCCGTCAACCCGGTACTGCGGGAGGGCAACTCGGATCGGCGTGCCCCCAAGGCGGTCAAGGAGTACGCGCGCAAGAATCCGCTCAAGATGGGCGCCTGGGCGGCGGACTCGAAGACCCACGTCGCCAGCATGTCGGCGGGCGACTTCCGCCACAACGAAAAGTCGGTGACCGCCGAGGCGCCGACGTCGGTGCGGATCGAGCACGTCGCCAAGGACGGTACGACCGTGGTCCTCAAGGACGGAATCGACTTGCAGGCCGGCGAAGTCATCGACGGTACCTTCATGAGCAAGCGGGCCTTGATCGATTTTCTCGCCGAGCAGGTGGCGGATACCAAACGGCAGGGGGTGCTGTTTTCGCTCCACATGAAGGCGACGATGATGAAGGTGTCCGACCCGATCATCTTCGGACACGCCGTGCGGGTCTTCTTCGCCGGTGTCTTCGAAAAGCACGCCGGCACGCTGGCGCGGGTCGGAGTCGACGTCAACAACGGATTCGGCGACCTGCTCGCCAAGCTCTCGAAGCTCAGCGACGAGGAGCGCGTCGCAATCGAGGCCGACATCGCGAGGGCCTACGCCGACGGCCCAGCCCTGGCGATGGTGAACTCCGACAAGGGCATCACCAATCTGCACGTGCCGAGCGACATCATCATCGATGCGTCGATGCCGCCGATGATTCGCGATTCGGGCGGCATGTGGAACGCCGCGGGCAAACTGCAGGACTGCAAGGCGGTGATTCCCGACAGCAGCTACGCCGGCGTTTATCAGGCGGTGATCGAGGATTGCCAAGCCCACGGGGCCTACGACCAGGCGAAGATGGGGAGCGTCCCCAACGTCGGGCTCATGGCGCAGAAGGCAGAGGAGTACGGGTCGCACGACAAGACCTTCGAGGCGCCGAGCGAGGGCGCCGTGCGCATCGTCGATGCCGACGGAGCGGTATTGATCGAGCACGCGGTGGAGGAAGGCGATATCTGGCGCGCGTGTCAGGTCAAGGATGCCGCGGTTCGCGACTGGGTGAAGCTGGCGGTGACGCGGGCGCGGGCGACCGGAGCGCCGGCTGTCTTCTGGCTCGATGCCGACCGCGCCCACGACGCCGAGCTCATCAAGAAAGTCGAGGCGTACCTCCCGGAGCACGATACCTCGGGGCTCGAGATCAAGATCCTGGCGCCGGTCGAGGCGACGCGATACTCGCTCGAGCGGATTCGAAGAGGCGAGGATACGATCTCGGTGACCGGCAACGTGCTGCGCGACTATCTCACCGATCTCTTCCCGATCCTCGAGATCGG
>JANQHZ010001172.1 GCA_028282445.1 Candidatus Binatia bacterium
ATCTCGAAGTCGTTGGCGTCGTGCGCCGGCGTCACTTTCACGGCGCCGGTTCCGAACTCCTTGTCGACCAGCTCGTCTGTGATGATCGGGATCGGCCGATCGAGCAGTGGCAGGATGACGTTCTTGCCGAGCAGGTCGGCGTAACGCTCGTCCTCCGGGTGAACCGCGATACCAGTGTCGCCCAGCATCGTCTCCGGACGCGTCGTCGCGACCACGACACCCGGACCGCCGTCGGCCGTCTTGTAGCGGATGTGCCAGAGGTTGCCCTTCTCGCCGCCCTCGCTGACCACCGCTTCCTCGTCGGAGAGCGCGGTATGGCAGCGAACGCACCAATGAATGATGCGGTGACCGCGGTAGATCAGCCCCTTCTCGTAGAGGCGAACGAAGACCTCGCGCACCGCCGCCGACAGGCCGTCGTCCATTGTGAAGCGCTCGCGCTCCCAATCGCACGATGCGCCGAGTCGCTCGAGCTGCCGCAGGATGACGCCGCCCTTCTCTTCCTTCCACTCCCAGACCCGCTCGACGAACTTGTCGCGCCCGAGCTCGTGGCGGTCGGTTCCCTCCGCGGCGAGCGTCTTCTCGACGACATTCTGGGTGGCGATGCCGGCGTGGTCGGTCCCGGGCATCCACAACACGTTGTCGCCGCGCATCCGGCGGTAGCGCACCACCACGTCCTGGATCGTGTTGTTGAGGACGTGACCGAGGTGAAGCATGCCGGTGACGTTGGGTGGCGGAATGACCACCGAGTACTTCTGCCCGGAGGCATTCTCGTCGGCATGGAAATAGCCGTTCTCCAGCCATTTCGCGTACCACTTCTGCTCGGTGACCCGGGGGTCGTAAACTTTAGGTAGTTCAGGCATTTAGGGCGCGATACTCATCGAGTCTAGGAAGTCTCCGAGGGAGCCGGCGCCGGGTCGAGTCGGTCGGGCGTGGGCAACCGCGGTCGCTTCCATCGGGAACGATCCAAACAAAGGTTACAGAGAAGACGGCACTCTCCCGCATCCGTCGGCGGCGTTCAAGACAGGCATCACCGCTGAGATTTCACAATCGGCGTGAGGTTGCCGACATAAGTGCTCGACCGAATGCAGGAACCCTCCACGCGGGCGCTTTCGTCCCAGCGGCTGCGCGACGCCGAGCTAGCGGGCTCGAGACGAGTCGGCGCCGCGGCCGGGATGCGGCTGGACGCGGCGCCGATCGAAGATTGGCAGTCGAGGTCTGTCAGGCGCTCAGGGCGCGAAGCAGATCCCCAGCTCGGGATCGTCGCACGACGCGTAGCTCGCGTCCGGGATGCCGTCCGCTCCGAGATCGATCGTAACCCCGCCGGTGCCGGTGTAGTTGATCCGGTGAGCTTCGCCGCCCAGCGGCACCAACAGGCTTCCGCCGCTGGGACAAGAAGCGCCGGCAGCCAACACCACGGGCTGGGCGATGTTGGTCTCCACCGACACCTCGGACCCGACGCAGGAAGCGTCGATGTCCCCAAACACCGTGTACGTAACGGTACCCGACTGATCGACAAAGAACGAAAACATCAGATCCTGACCGGCGGTAAACGACTCGCCGCCCGGCACCAGCGTCTTCTCGATCGATCCGACGAAGGTGGCCATCGACGACATGCCCACCGGATAGGGATCGGCACAGGTGCCAGGCGCCATCACGATGACCGTGCCGTCGGTCTCCGTCTCTACGCCGTCAGCCTGCTCGGCGCACTCGACGTACGCGATGGTCAGAGTCGCACCGTCCCCATCCTCGACGCAGGCGAAATCCTCGGTGCCGCCCTGCCCGCACGGTTGCGGATTCGCCCCCGACAGCATTCCTCCGCCGCCGCCCCCATTGGGATCGACCGGCAGGATGTCGTTGAGAACCCCCGTCAGCAAACCTTCCAGCTGCGCGAGCACCGGTTCCTTGGTGGCAGTCGCCGTCGCCGTCGCGGTCGGCGTATCGCCACCGGTCGCCGTCGGCGTCGCGGTCGGGGTCTCGCCGCCACCGGTCGACGTCGGGGTCGCGGTCGGCGTCTCACCGCCACTTGTCGCGGTCGCGGTCGGAGTCTCGGCGCCGCCGGTCGATGTTGCCGTC
>JANQHZ010001194.1 GCA_028282445.1 Candidatus Binatia bacterium
CTACAACGGTCTGGTCTTGCCGATCCTGCTCGACATCGGAGCCCTGCCGGTCTTCGTCGCCGAGGTCGAGCGCAACATCGTCGACCCGGACGGGGCCGAGTGGGAGCAGGTTGCGATTGCCCTGTACCCGAGCCGCGCCGAGTTCCTTGCCATGCTCGAGCGAGAGGATTTCGTCGCCGCCGCGATCCACAAGGATGCCGGCGTCGAGCAAAGCAGCGTGCTGGTGTCGAACTTGTCCCCCAATCAGCTCCCGGACGAGCTGCGTCGCGTCGATCTCAGCGCCTTGCGCTTCCCTCCCACCGACGACGATCCGCCGATGGCCATCGTCCATCTGTACCGCTTCAACGAGATTGCGCAGTACCCAGACGGCCGGCCCACCGATCTGACCGGCCGCGAGGCGATGATGCTCTACTCAGAGGGTCGCAGCGCCCAAGGGGTCTTCCAATTGGGCATCCGGCCGGGCCTCATCCTCGATGTCGAAGACGAGCTGATCGGCGACGGACGCAGCTGGGACGAGTTCCACATCAACAACTTCCCGAGCCGCGCCACCTTCGCAGAAGTCGCCACCGAAGAGGTCCTGGCCGAGGCAGGCATCGAACATCGCCAAGCGGCGCTCGCCGAGGCTTACAGCCTGATGGCCGATCCGCTCCTCAACAGCTACGGCTACGAGTGAGGTTCGCAAACCCCCGTCGAGATCCCACTTTCGTGCTTTGGCATTTCGCGACCCACGCTCGTCCGCTAGCGTCGGAGGCGTGGCGATCGCGATCGACAGTCGACAGAAGCAAGTTGCCCCGCAGCCGCGCGAGTCTGCGTCACGGCGGGCACGTATCATCTGTACGCTCGGGCCCGCTACCGCGACTCTCGAGCGTATCGTCGAGCTGGTCGAAGCCGGCATGGACGTGGCGCGGCTCAACATGTCGCACGGCAATTGGAGCACGCATCGCGAGCTCTTCGAGTTGGTGCGCGAAGCCGACCGGCGGGTCGGCCGCCCGGTCGCCATCATGGCCGACCTTCAGGGTCCCAAGATTCGTCTGGGCGACATCAAGGGCGATCGAACCACCTTGGAGGACGGCGCGCGCTTCGTGCTCGACAACCACGACCGTCCGGGAAGCTCGAAGCGAGCCGCCACCACCCACGCCACGCTCGCGGCGGATGTTCAGGTCGGTGACACCCTCTACATCGACGACGGTCGCATCGAGCTCCGGGTCGTCGAGACGCGCCCGTCCGAAGTCGAGACCGAGGTGGTGGTCGGAGGCGAGATCTCCAACCAGAAAGGCGTCAACCTTCCGAGCACGCGCCTCAAGCTGCCGGTGCTGAACGACAAGGACCGCACCGACCTCGAGAACGCCCTCAACGCCGGCGCCGACTGGATCGCCCTCTCCTTCGTCCGCCGCGCCCTCGACGCCCAGATCGTGCGCGAGTGCATGCGCCACATCGGCATCCTGCGCCCGGTGCTCGCCAAGATCGAGACGCCGCAAGCGGTCGAGGATCTGGCCGAGATCGTCGAAGCCTTCGACGCGGTGATGGTGGCGCGCGGCGACCTCGGGCTCGAAACCCCGATCCAGCGACTGCCCGCCGTCCAGCGCCGAGCGATCGACCTCGCGCGCGATCTAGGACGTCCCTCGATCGTCGCCACCCAAATGCTCGACTCGATGGTGAGTGAGCCGACACCGACCCGCGCCGAGGTGTCCGACGTCGCCACCGCAATCGTCGACGGCGCCGACGCCGTGATGCTCTCGGCCGAAACCAGCGTCGGCAAGTTCCCCGTCCGCAGCGTGCGCCAGATGCGCGAGATCATCGAGGCGACCGAAGCCGAGCCGCGGCGCAATATCCGCGACGTTGCGACCACCAACCAGAACTTCGACGCGCTTGCAAAAGCCGCCATCAACCTGGCCGAAGAGCTTCAGGCCTCCGCCCTCTGCGCCTTTACCACCAACGGACAGACGGCGCGCAGCCTGGCTCGGCACCGGGCAAGCGTCCCGATCATCGCCCTGACGCCGCAGCCGGAGGTGGTGCGCGCGCTCTCCCTCGTCTGGGGCGTCGAAGCCCAGCTCGTTCCCATGATCGACAGCATGGACGAAATGATCGGCCTGACCGACAAGGCGATCGTCGGATCCCGACGCTTCCAGCCCGGCGATACCGTCATCTTACTCGCCGGCAGCAACATGGGTGTGGATCACCAGACCAACCTACTGCGGATTCTCGAGATTCAGTGAAAGCGCTGATGAACGCAGATGGCTTCGGACTCGTAATGGCCCGCTAGGTGTTTCCACCACTCGGTCGTAAGAACCCAGGCCTCGGCTCAGCTAAACGATTGACCAAATCAGCGTTCATCTGCGGTTCCCAAGCTCCTAAAACTCCTCCAGCAACCTCCCGAAGCCGCGGATCGAGTCGTCGATGCCGCTCTCGCGTAGGCACTGCCAGTAGAGGGCGGCGTTGCAGGACACGATGGGCGTTCCCAGCTCACTCTCGAGACGCTCGACCAAGCCGAGGGTGGGCAGTCCGGTGCCGATGTGCGCGATCGCGTCGGCGCCGCTGCGCTCGACCCAGCGAAACGCGTTCTCGATCTCGGCGATCGGCGTTCTCCCGATCGTCTCAATCGATGGACACGCCAAACCGGTGATTCCCGCAACCTCGAAGTCGTTGGCCTCGAGCGCTTCTCGGACGTGCCGATTCGACGCGTCGTCGAAGGGCGTTACGACCGCGACTGTACGGGCGCCGAGCGCGCGCAGCGCCGCCTGGGTTGCATGCGACGCGGTGTACACTGGGAGTCCGACCGCCGCGCCGACGTCGCGCCCAGCCTGCTCGAGAAACTCGAGGCCCCCCGGCAACGATTCGGTCGACAGCCCGACGCCCAACGCCGCGGGCCCGCACGCCGCCACCGCGCTCGCGGCGGCGCTGACGTTGTCCAACACCTCGGCATCGATCGCGAAGCGTGCGGTTTGGTTGGTCACTCCGTCAGGCCGCAGTGTCGCCAATTCAGGCTCTACGACGGTGTTGAAATTGGGAACGAGAAATCCGAGAACCGCCCGCGAGCCGAGAGTGTCGCCCATCGACCCACGCTCGCCTGCCCGGGCGGCGAAAGCAAGCTTCGAGCGTCACCCGCCCTCGCGCTGCGCAGGGCATGTGCCCTACTCCGCCGCGGATCCTCGAGTGTCACTTTACACTGGCAAATTCCGTCTGCTCGGCGGTAGGTTACGAGTGAATCGTCGGTTTCGGTCGAGGCCAGGCCCGGGTGACGTCGTGAGCGTGTCCAGTGCGGGGCGCCATGCGCGCTTTACAGTCGCGGCCGGGACTGATTGACTCGGATTTGGCTGGCGGATGCGGAGGGGATCGGCACGGCGGATGCGCTTACCACCTCGGAACCCATGACGTCTCAGCTCGGACACTCGCGCGTAGGCCTGCAGCGACTTGCGATGGCGGTCGTCGGGGCACTGGCCGGTCTATCTTGCGCCGCTGAGGCGCAGTTGCGGATGACGGTTGGGCAGTCCGAGTCGGGGGTCGTCTACCAGGTCCTACAGCACCGTGCCGGCGACGGTCTCGGCGTCGGTGTCGACGAAGTCCGCGTCACCAGCGTATCGGCCAACTCCTTCGCCTCCGAGACGTGCGTGAGCCCGCCACTGTCGTCGAGCGGAAGCGCGCACCTGGAGGCGCTCGCTTCCGGCCCCATCGGTGGAGCCAGACCGGTCGACATGGCCTACAAGTCGACGCTCATCGCCGACGCTTCGTCACCGTGCTTCGCGTCGGCCGCGTTGGGCGGTCTCGGACGCGTCTGCATCGGTCCCGATTGCAGCGGCTCCTGCGACTGCGCGGACGAGGCGGACTGCGCGGCGTTCTCGATCGGCGACGGTGTATCGCTCGACACCGCCACACCGGAGATCCCCGGCGCAGTGGTGGTCGCTCCGATCCAGCTCGCCGGCCAGTACTGCAATGTGAGCAATGGACTCGCCTACGGCTTCGGAAGTGCCGGCCACCTGACTGCCGAGGGAAGTGTGTGTGGCGCTGCGCCGGGCGATGGGATCCGCCTGGTCGATACGCCGTCGGCTTTCGACGGCGGACGCGACGGCACCAGCATCGTCATCGCCTACAGCGCCGACCCCGGCGAAACCGTCGCCATCGCCGCGGCCGGCTTCGGGATCGACAACGACGGTCAGAACCCTTTCGACTGCGACGCGCCCGGGCGGGTGGTAGCCGCTCTGCAGGCGACGGGCGACGACGCCCCGTCGGAGGCCCCGCCCCTACCGCCGGTCAACCTCGACGCCGCCGAGCGACGCTGTCAGCGAGCGATCGGTCGCGCTGGGCGCCGCTTCTCGGGACGCGTCCTGCGCGCATTGCAGCTTTGCCGCGACCGCATCTTGAACGGCACCTGGCAAATCCGCGCCGAGCGGTGTTTGGCCCAGCCGCTGGTCGCGCGAACGTTGAAGTCCGCCGCCCGGGTCGCACGGACCTCCATCCGGGCGCGCTGCGGCGCGCTCGATATGGGAACGATGCTGACCTGCGGCGATCGAGTCGATGACCTCGTCACCCCCGACCTGGAAGCCGGCTGCCTGTTCGAAACGCATCGCAACCTGGCCGAGCAGATGGCCGTGCTCGAGTACGGCTTCTAGTCGGCCCGGCCACGCCCTACTGCCGGCCGAGGACACAGCCCGGACACACGGATCTGGGCGAAGGTTCACCGCTGCGTAACCTCGCGGTAACACCGCCGGGCTACCTTCACTCTCACCGACACTCTCCACACGCGGCGAGCGCCCCCACGCGACCTTCTGCCGTCGGTCGTGCCCCCCCGCGGGGCGTTCGCCGCAACCCTA
>JANQHZ010001197.1 GCA_028282445.1 Candidatus Binatia bacterium
CCGTGGGGGTGTCGGTCGCCGTCGCCGTGGGGGTGTCGGTCGCCGTCGCCGTGGGGGTGGCGGTCGCGGTCGCGGTGGGGGTGTCGGTCGCGGTCGCCGTAGGGGTGTCGGTGGCGGTCGCGGTGGCCGTCGGCGATCCATCAGGGCAGCCGTTGCCTTGGAGGGTGATGTCGAACTGTCCAGAGCCCCCTGAGGCGGCCAACGGGAAGGTTCCGATGCGGATCAGGTAGTCGTTGCCGGTCTGGATCGGAAACTGGATTTGCGACTGGAAGCCGCAGGTGTCGTCGTTGCAATCGAGAAGTGGCGGGTCGCCGGGTACACACAGCTCAGTGCCGCCGTCGTAGGCGACAATGTTGGTGTCGACCGCCGTCAACCCGCAGGTTGCGACGGTCGCCTGACCCGTGCAGTCGGCCGTATAGACAAACCAAACATCCGAAGCAATTCCGGGAGTCCCGAACTGCGAGCAGGTGGGATCGTGGTCTGCGCCATCCGTGGTGGCGTCGAGGTTGTCGAAGGCGTTGGTGCCCGCGGTGGCGACGATGGCGTTGGCGCAGTCGTCATTGGAAGGGATACCGGCATTCGCAATCCCGAGCCCCAGAACCAAGAACGCCATGACTGTAATCGTTGCCTTCATTGGAACCTCGTCTAAGCCAGCGGCAAGGGTGGAGATCGGCGGCTCCCCTGTCAATCCCGAGGCCCATTCGTGCACAAGGTATCGCAGACAGCTCGTCTTCCAGAGCCGGTGCCCGCATCGTCACTTGCGAAGATGCGACCATCAGGCCCGAGACGCGCTGTGTGTGGCGCGGCTATGATCCAGTTATCTGTCGCAGCTTCCGGACGTCGCCGATGCGCATCGTGAAGCCGGTGCGATCGAAGTAGGTGAGCAGGGCTATGCTGTACTTGCGACTGGCGCCGATCAGATCGCGCAGATTCTTCGCGTCGATCTCGCCGTGATCGGCGACGTGGCTGCGGACGATGTCGCGGATTTGGTCCAGCGCTTCGCGGCTGTAGGCGAGCTTGTCGTCGATCCGTTGCGCCAGATCGTCTCGTTCGAGTTGCTCGATGCAGAACTCGATCTCGCGCACCGGCGCGGCGAGCTCTTCGCTGAGCGTCCGCAAGTCGGGAGGCGTCAGCGCGCCGGTGGCGAGTTTCTTCTGCACACGCGTCGCGAGCTCGCTCTGTTTGCGATCGAGTCCGACGGTATGGGTCGGAAGGTGAACGATACTGCCGTCGCGGACGAGCTGGCCGGACTTCTCCAGGCCGGCCAGCGCGATGCGGAACAGCTTGGCCGGGATCTCGGCGGCGAGTTGCGAGTGGAGCGATTCCATCTCCATACCGGGCTTGCGAGGTTGGTCGCGGTGGAAGTCACCGGTGCGCTCGATGATGGCTGCGCCGAGCTCGTCCCACCGGTCCTTGCGGGCGTAGGCTTCGGGAGCACCACCGTCGGGGAGACGCACCAGGGAGTCTTCCTTCTCGAGCGCCGCATGAACGTCGCCGACCCGGAGATTGGCCGCTGCCGCCAGCGTTTGCGCGGTCACCACCGCGGTCTTCTGCAGATCGAGCAGGGCGTCGAGCCTTCCGGCCGGATCCGAGGCTCGGTGCAAACGGGTCAGCGCCGCGAGCCTCGGGTCCTGTCTGCGGCGGGGCCGTTCGGCGAAGGGGTAGAGGATGACCCCGCCGCCGATGGTTCGGCGCGCGGTCTGCTCGCGCAAGATGAAGCGATCGCCGCCGAAGGCGGCGATCGGCTCGCGCAGGGCGAGCTGGGCGAACGCCGACTCTTTGGCGGCCAGCTGATCCCGACCGTCGAGGTAGAGGATCTTGGCCATGACTTCCGCGGTACCGTTGTGAACCCGCACCAGAGAATGTCGGCGCAGCGGCTTGCCGACGGCGGGACGTAGCTCGACGTAGGCGTCGAAACGGTCGGTCACGCTCTCGAGCGCGGCATCGCAAACCACCTGTCCGCGCTGCAGGTCGCTCGCTTCGACCCCGGCCAGGTTGAGCGCGATGCGCTGCCCGCGTTGCGCGCGCGTGACATCGCTGCCGTGCACCTGCACCGTACGCACGCGTGCCGCCAGATCGCCGGGCAGGACCCGCACCTGCTGGCCCGCTTCGATGCTGCCGGCGGTAGCGGTCCCGGTGACGACGGCGCCGTGTCCGTGGATGACGAACGACCGGTCGATCGGCATTCGAAAGAGGCCTCGTGCCGGCGCCTCTTCGAACGCCTTGACCTCGCCGCGCAGGGTTTCGAGCAGCTCCGGGATTCCTTCGCCGGTGATCGACGAAACCTCGAGGACATCGGCTTCTTCGAGCGCCGTGTCGTCGACGAGAATCTCGACCTCTTCGCGAACGTCCTGGCGGCGCTCGGCGGAGACGAGATCGACCTTGCTGATGACCACGATGCCGCGCTTGGCGCCCAGCAGGTGGAGGATGTCGAGGTGCTCCTCGGTCTGTGGCATCACCCCGTCGTCGGCGGCGACGACGAGCATGACGACGTCGATTCCGTGCGCTCCGGCGAGCATGTTGCGGATGAATCGTTCGTGCCCGGGGACGTCGACGATGCCGACCCGGTGGCCGGCGATGTCGATCCACGCGAAGCCGATGTCGATCGAGATTCCGCGCTCCTTCTCCTCGCGCAGACGGTCGGTTTCGATGCCGGTGAGCGCTCGGATCAGCTCGGTCTTGCCGTGGTCGATGTGCCCGGCCGTACCCAGGATCATCGCTCGGCCGCCGCCGGCCACGTTGCCGGGATCAGCTGAGCCGGGTCGTCGATACAACGGCAATCGAGCCAGAAGCGTTCCTCGCTGACGCGGCCGACGATCGGCCGATCGGCGGCGCGGAAGTGGCTGGCGATCGCGATCGGCGAGTGGCCCGGGTGTCGAATCGCGACGGCGCGACTCGGAATGGTTGCCGTCGGTTGCGCGCCGCTGCCGATCTGAGACTCGCACGCTTTGACGGCCACCTCGAAGTCATCGCCCAGTCGTTCGCGAATCGAAGTGGCGGCGGCTCGAGCGGTGGCGGCGATTTGGTCGATGTCGCGCGTCAGGTAGCGCAGCGTCGGCAGGACCTGCTCGAGGTTGGTGCTGGTGCGGTAGAGTCGAAGAGTTGCATCGAGCGCCGACAAGGTCATTTTGTCGCACCGTAGCGCGCGCTTGAGCGGGCTGGTCTTCATGCGACGCAGGATCTCGCCGCGGCCGACGACCATCCCGGCTTGCGGACCGCCAAGCAGCTTGTCGCCGCTGAAGGTGACGGCATCGGCGCCGGCGCGAACGCTGGCGGAGACGACCGGCTCGGCCGGCAGGTCGTAACGTGAGAGGTCGACCAGTGCGCCGCTGCCGAGGTCCTCGACGACGGGTACGTCGCGCTCCCGTCCGAGCTTGGCGAGCTCCGGGAGCGTGACCGCCGAGGTGAAACCGCCGATCTCGTAATTCGACGGGTGCACCTTCAGGAGGATTCCCGTGTTGGGGCCGATGGCGTCGGCGTAGTCGCGCAGGTGCGTGCGGTTGGTGGTTCCCACCTCGCGCAGGCGAGCACCGCTACGCGCAATGATGTCGGGGATGCGGAACGATCCGCCGATCTCGACGAGCTCGCCGCGCGATACGACGACCTCGAGGCCGAGCGCGAGCGAGTTGACCGCGAGCACCACCGCAGAGGCGTTGTTGTTGACCACGGTCGCGTCCTCGGCTCCGGTCAGCGCCACCAATGCCTCGCTGCAGCTCGCGTCACGCGAGCCGCGCGAGCCGGAATCGAGGTCGATCTCCAACCCGCAAGCGCCGCGCGCGACGGCCGTGACGGCCTCGATTGCCGATTCGGCCAACAAGGCGCGACCCAGATTGGTGTGGAGGACGATACCGCTCGCGTTGACGACCGGTCGCGGGGAAGGAGTTTCTAGCGCGGCGAGGCGGCGGCCGAGGGTTGCGACCAAGTCTCGGCGCTGCACCGGCGCTTCGTCTTGCGATTGCCGGACCTCGTCGAGCAATGCGCGGATCTGCTCGACCAGCAGCGGGCGCGGGTAGGCCTCCACCAGAGGTAGGGCGAGATCGTCGCTCAGCAGTGCGTCGACCGAGGGAATCGACCGGAGTCGCTCGTTCATCCCGGGATCGTGCCCCGAACCGATTCGACGAACAAGCCGCCGCGTGCTCGAGGCGGTGTGTTTCGGCGCTACTCGCGTAGGGCGGCCCTCGGGCCGCCGAACGATCAACACCGTTCCAAGGCGGCCCGAGGGCCGCCCTATGAAGGGCTCCGTTGCCCCCCTTTGAAAAAGGGGGGTTCGGGGGGATTTTGAGATAGCCCCTTCCGACAAATCCCCCTCAGTCCCTCAGTCCCCCTTTTTCATAAGGGGGAGGTCATCCGCGAATCGGCTACGATCATTTATCGACAGCCCCTTCCAGGCGGACGCGTTTCCCGGACGTGGAGACGGCAGAGGCAACTCCGCTTGATGTGCAGTGCTCGCTGGGCGACGCTTTACCCGTATGACCGAATCGGCGCCGACATCGCGAGCCGAGCGGGCCGCCCGCTCGATCGTCCGACGACTACGCTCGGCGGGCTACCAGGCGCTCTACGCCGGCGGCTGTGTGCGTGATCGCCTTCTCGGCATCGAACCCGGCGATTACGATGTCGCCACCGATGCGGAGCCGGAGGCGGTGCAGGAGCTCTTCCGGCGAACCGTGCCGGTGGGAGCCAGCTTCGGTGTGGTGATCGTGGTCGAAGACGAGGTGCCGGTCGAAGTGGCGCGTTTTCGTGCCGACGACGAGTATCTCGACGGTCGTCACCCGGTCGCGGTGCGGCCTGCGACTCCGCAGGAAGACGCCCAGCGCCGCGACTTTACGATCAACGGGATGTTCATCGATCCCGAGAGCGGCGAGGTTTTCGACTACGTCGAAGGTCGTACCGACCTGCGCGCCGGTATCGTGCGTGCGATCGGCGATGCCGAGGAACGCTTCGCGGAGGATCACCTGCGGATGATCCGCGCCGTGCGTTTCGCCGCTCGCCTCGGCTTCGAGATCGAAGCGGCGACGAGGTCTGCGATCGAGCGCAACGCCTCGAAGATCCAGACGGTCGCCCTGGAGCGCGTCGGCGATGAGATTGTGCGGATTCTCACCGAAGGTGGTGCTCGTAGCGGCTTCGAGCTACTCGATGCCACTGGATTGCTGGCGGAGGTCTTACCTGAGGTCGCGGCGATGCGCGGCGTCGAGCAGACTCCCGACTACCATCCCGAGGGCGACGTCTTCGAGCACACCATGCGCCTATTGGCCGGCCTCGACGAGCTACCACCCGACCGTCGCGATGAGGCGCTGGCTCTCGGAGCGCTGCTGCACGACGTGTCGAAGGGAGAGTGCTCGGCGCGAAAGGGCGATCGCATCACCTTCTACGGCCATACCGAAATCGGCGCCGAGCGCGCAGTCGCGATCTGCCAACGACTCCGCCGTAGTCGGTCGGTCTGGCAGGAAGTGGAGTACTTGGTTCGCAATCATCTGCGCCACGTCTCCGCATCCGAGATGCGCAAGTCGACCTTGCGGCGTTTTCTTTCCGAGGAGCACATCGACAACTTGCTCGCGCTGGCGCGGTTGGACGCCCTCGCATCGAACGGCGATCTGACTTCTTACCGATTCTGCAAGGAGCAGCTCGAGACCATTGGCGCCGAGCAGATGCGGCCGCCGCCGATTCTGCGCGGCCGCGACTTGATCGACCTCGGCTGGCAGCCCGGTCCGCAGCTCGGTCGAATCCTCGAAGCGGTCGAAACGCGTCAGCTCGAGGGCGAGATCACCAACCGTGAGCAAGCGGTCGAGTGGGTCGAGCGCGAATACGGGGCGGCGAAGCCATGACCAAGGACCGGCCCGAGGGCTTCCTGATCGAGGTCGACGACGAGACGCTGCGGCGGGAACGCGAGAAAGCGCGCGACTTGCGCAACTCCACCTGGTGGCAACGTCGCCGATCCTCGGGCGTGTGTCACTACTGCGGCGAGAACGTGGGCGCCAAAGCCCTCACGATGGACCACCTGATCCCGCTCGTGCGCGGCGGCCGCTCGAACAAAGGCAACATCGTCGCCGCGTGCAAGAAGTGCAACAACGAAAAGAAGCACCAGCTCGCCTTCGAGTGGAAGCCTTGAACCGGAAGGATTCACCACGGAAGCACGGAGACACGGAGAGTGCCAAAGACAGCCGCCGCGGTTGAGAAGTCTGCGCAAATTCTCTGTGTCTCCGTGCCTCCGTGGTGAATTACTTGGCCATGGTTACGGGGTCCGGATGACCAGGTTGCGGATCTCGGTCATGTCTTCGATTGCGAAGCGCACGCCTTCTCGACCCAGGCCGCTGTTCTTGACGCCTCCGTACGGCATGTTGTCGACCCGCCAGGAGGGGACGTCGCCGACGATCACGCCGCCGACTTCGAGCTCGTCCCAAGCGCGTTGCATCTTGTAGAGGTCGCATGTGAACACGCCGGCCTGAAGGCCGAACACGCTGTCGTTCACTTCGGCGAGAGCGTTATCGAAAGAAGAGAAGCTGTCGAGCACGGCGACGGGTCCGAACGCTTCCTCGGCGCAAACCTTCTCGCTCTTCGGGACGCTTTCCAAGATGGTCGCTTCGAGCATCGCTCCGTCTCGTTCGCCGCCGCAGAGCAACCTCGCGCCGTTGTCGACCGCACTGCGGATCCAGGCTTGAAGGCGCTCCGCTTCCGACGGTGAAATCATCGGGCCGATGAAGGTCGATTCGTCCTTGGGGTTGCCGCTGACGAGCGTCTTGGTGGCGGCGACCAAGCGGTCGCGCAGCGTGTCGTAGATCGCTTCGTGGACGAGAATTCGTTGCACGCTGATACAGCTCTGTCCCGACTGGTAAAAGGCGCCGACGATCAGGCGGTCGACGACGTCGTCGAGGTCGGCGTCCCGATCGACGATGCAGGCGGCGTTGCCGCCGAGCTCGAGCACGACTTTCTTCTTTCCCGCGCGCGCCTTGAGGTCCCAGCCGACCGCCGGCGAGCCGGTGAAGCTCAACAGCTTCAGTCGTTCGTCGGTGGTGAATAGGTCGGCGCCGTCGCGAGGGCATGGAAGAATCGAGAAGGCGCCGCGCGGAAGGTCGGTCTCGGCGAGCACCTCGCCGACGATGAGAGCGCCGATCGGAGTTCGGCTCGCGGGTTTGAGGACGAACGGGCAACCGGCTGCGATTGCGGGCGCCACTTTGTGAGCGACGAGATTGAGCGGGAAGTTGAACGGCGAGATGAAAGAGCAAGGTCCGATCGGTACGCGCTGGAACATGCCACGATATCCACGCGCGCGTGGCGAGATCTCCAGGTTCATCACCTCTCCACCGATCCGAACCGACTCCTCGGCGGAGATCCGAAACGTGTCGATCAATCGAGTGACTTCGCCGCGCGCGTCCTTGATCGGTTTGCCTGCTTCGACGCAGAGTGCGTCGGCAAGCTCCTCGGCGCGCGCTCGGAATCGCTCGATGCAGTGCGAGAGAACCTGCTGACGCTGGTAGGCGGGCATCTTTCGCATCGCTGCGGTCGCATCGACGGCGGCGGCGATGCCTGCGTCGATGGTCGACGCATCGGCCATCGCGACTCGGGAGACCACTTCCCCGGTGTACTTGTCGCGCACCTCGAGATCCCGATTGGGAGAATGTGGCTGGTTGGCGAGGTAGAGGGGATAGGACGACTTCATCGGGATGCTTATGTGCCGTAGACCTTTTGGGCAGGAGTCTCCTTGGCGATGAGATCATCGACCGCGCCCGCGATCTCGGCGGGTTCCCACTTGTCGTTCTTGTCGATTCCCGAGGTGCTGCGCCATCCGTCGGCGATCGAGATCTTGCCGCCCTCGGCTTCGAAAATCCTGCCGGTGACGTGCGACGATTGCTCGGATCCCAGCCACACAAGCAGCGGAGATACGTTGCCGGGCGCCCAGTAGTCGAAGCTGCCGTCGGTCGGCGGCGCCATCCGGGTCGCCATCTCCTCGACCGCGGTGGTCATGCCCGTGCGGGCCGCGGGGGCGATGGCGTTGGCCGTGATGCCGTAGCGGCCGAGCTCGGCGGCCTGGTTGAGGGTCAGGGCGGCGATCCCGGCCTTGGCCGCGGCGTAGTTCGACTGGCCGACCGAACCCTGCAAGCCGGCGCCCGACGTGGTGTTGATGATGCGCGCAGACACTTTCTCGCCGGCTTTGGACTGGTTGCGCCAGTACTGGACGGCATTGGAGCTGATGCAGAAATGTCCCTTCAAGTGGACCGCCATGATCTCGTCCCACTCTTTCTCCGACATCGAGGCGAACATGCGGTCGCGGTTGATACCGGCGTTGTTGAGGACGACGTGCAGACCGCCGAAGGTGTCGATTGCCTGCTTCACTGCCTCGCCGGACGAAGCGTAGTCGGTGATGTCGGAGCGGTTGACCGCCGCCTCGCCGCCCTTTGACTCGATTTCTGCAACGACCTCGCCGGCGCTTTCGGGGTTGATGTCGTTGACGATGACCTTGGCTCCTTCGGCGGCAAAGGCCAGGGCGTGGGCGCGTCCCAGCCCACCTCCGGCTCCGGTGATGATGACGACACGATCGGCACAAATTCCACTCACGATACTCTCCGTTGGGTTGGTTGAGTGTTCTAAGTACCTGGGATGGCGTTGGGGGCAAACCTAGGCCGGACTATCCATAAATGTTGAGCCGGCGCCGCCGAAAACCCTTGCGGTGCATACCCAAACCCTTCTTGTCGAGGTCGCCCAGTATCGACTCTTTGTAATCTCGCGATCGAAGGCCGACGCGCAATGGTTCCTTCAGACACGCACTTCCGCGGGCGCTTTCCCAAGAAGTGAATAATCCGGGCTACCGTGAACGATCTGAATGGGTGAATCGATCAACGCGGCTGGGCGATGTGTAGGGCCCCCCTCGGGCCGCCGCCGCGGGTGCGAGTTGTCAGGTGTCGGCGGCCCGAGGGCCGCCCTACGTGTGGGATTGGATGCGCGATCGGAGGGGTATTAGTCGAACGCCGCTTGCGAGGCGACACTTCGATAGCTGGTCAGCTCGAC
>JANQHZ010001198.1 GCA_028282445.1 Candidatus Binatia bacterium
CTCGAAATCCTACCCGACCTACCCCACGCCCTCTTCCTCGACGACCCCGACACCTTCAACCAAGTGGTCGTTCCTTTCCTGGGGAGCCTGTCGTGACCTCACCCTTTTCCAGCGACCTCATGAAAGGGCTGAAGGTCCTGATCACCGGCGGCGGCACCGGACTGGGACGTGAGATCGCCCAACAGATGGCGGCCGCCGGCGCCGACCTGCTTCTCGCCGCGCGCAACGTCGCGCGCTTGGAGAGCGCGGCCGACGAGATCCGCGAATCGACCGGAAGCAAGGTCGTCACCCACCCGGTCAACATCCGCCAACGCGATACGGTCGAGGCGCTGGCCGAGCTCGCCGCCAACGAGGTCGGCAACGTCGACGTCTTGATCAACAACGCCGGCGGACAGTTCCCGCAAGCCGCTCGCGCTTTCTCGGAAAAGGGCTGGAAGGCAGTCATCGACACCAACCTCAACGGCACCTGGAACATGACCCAGGTTTTCGGCAACCGCATGCTCGACGCCGGCAGCGGCACAATCACCAATATCATCGCCGTCGTCGGACGCGGCTTTCCCGGCATCGCGCACACCGCCGCGGCGCGCGCCGGAGTCCTCGAGCTGACCCGGACTCTCGCCATCGAGTGGGGACCGACTGTGCGGATCAACTGCGTCGCCCCGGGCGCCATCGCGACCGAAGGGTTCAACGACACCTACGACCCCGAGATCAAGAAGCTGGTCGACGTCCCGCTCGGCCGGCTCGGCGAGCGCCGTGAGATTGCCGACGCAGTCGTCTTCGTGTCCTCCCCGGCAGCGAGCTACATCACCGGTGAGGTGCTGAACGTTTCGGGCGGACAGCAGATCTACGGGCGCAACCAAGCGATCTTCGACGAACAGTTCAAAGACCGCGGCTAGATCACTCGTCGTATCCCGGCGGACGGCCGACGTTGCCTAGAATCGCGGCGAGTCGGCCCGCAAAGTCGAGCGTGGATCGATCCTCCAGATACGGACCGACGATCTGCATCCCGACAGGCAACCCCTGCGAGGTCTTGCCGATCGGGATGACCGTCGATGGCAAACGCACGACCCCGATCGCCCCCATCCAGGCGAGCAGCTGGGCATAGGGTTCGTCGTTGCCGTTGACCTGGATGGTCCGCGTCAGCACCTCGCCCTCCTGGTTGTGCGAAATGGCGGGCACCGGAGTGACCGGGCACAGCATGATGTCGAAGTCCCTGAAGAACTCCGCCCAGCGGGCACACAGCCGCTCGCGGCGTTCGTTGTTGCGAATCCAGTCGTGATGCGACTGCGTCGCCGCTCGCGCGAAGAACGCCAACGGACTGTCATCGTCCGCGGGTGCCTCGGCCGCGATCGCGCGGAAGGCCTCGAGGTTCTCAGCCGGCATATCCAGGCTGACGATCGGCACCAACAACTGCCAGAAGATCTCGACAGACTCGAGAAATCCAAGTCGCGGCCGGGCGTCGGCATCCACCGTCGCGCCCGCATCGCGCACCGCCGCGACAGCGTTGTCGAACAGCTCCCGTACTTCGACGTCGATGGTGTACCCGGGCTCGTCGAACCAAGTGGCGACGCGATACTCGTCGATCGCGCCTCGACGAGGTGCAGGCAGGTCGCAATTCCAGGCCACCGCGCGGTCGTCGGTCGGCCCCGACAATAGTCCCAGCAACAGAGAGAGATCGTCGACGCTCCGGCCGATCGGCCCGCAGACGTTGATGTCCGGTTCGGCCAGGGTCCCAGGCGGACCCGGGACGTGACCGCGCGAGGAAACGACGCCCCAACTGGGTTTGTGGCCGTACACCCCACAGTTGTGCGACGGCACTCGAATCGAGCCGCCGATGTCGCTACCGATCTCGCAACTCGTCAAGCCGGCGGCGACCGCCGCCGCGGCGCCGCCGGAAGACCCGCCCGGGGTCCTGCCGAGATCCCACGGGTTGTTGGTCGTGCCGAATATCTCGTTGTAG
>JANQHZ010000026.1 GCA_028282445.1 Candidatus Binatia bacterium
CAAAGAGCTCGCCGATCGAAGCGACTTCGTGTTCGTCATCGGTTCGCCCAACTCCAGCAACGCCAATCGCCTGGTCGAAGTCGCTCGCAATCAGGGCACGCCGGCGCAGCTGATCGAGAACGGCGACGGGGTGCGGGCCGAACTGGTCGCGGAGGCACGGGTGGTAGGTTTGACCGCCGGCGCCTCGACGCCGGAGTCGCTGGTGCAAGGGGCGGTGGAGCACTTGCGCGAGCTCGGTTTCGCCAGCGTCGAGGATCTCACCACCGTCGAAGAGAACGTCACCTTTCCGCTCCCGAAGCCCCTGCGAGAAGACGCGGGCAATCTATTCGGCGGACCGCGCGCGATCGAATCGTAGCGTCGGCCGCCCCAACCTTGTCGAGAGGAGGCCGCGATGGGCCGTACCTACTCCTTGTTGTTCATGCTGGCGACGATGTGGATCGCCGCGCCCGAGCCGGCGTCGGCAGCCGAGCTGCCGGCCGAGACGCAACAACTGTTGCGCACGTCGGACTACATTTACACCGCGACCCGGCGCAAGAGCGGCGAACGCAGCGGCGTCGCGCCGATCTGGTTCTACTACGAAGGCGGTGACGAGTTGTTCTTCACGACGTCGCCGGAGAGCTGGAAGGCGAAGCGCTTGGACAACGGCAGCCCGCTCTACGTCTGGGTCGGTGAGGAGGATGGCCCCTACTACGTCGGTGAAGCCCGCGAGGTGACCGACGCCGCGCTGATCGACCGTATGGGCGAGGCCTACAACGACAAGTACTGGATCGCCTGGCTCGGCTTCTTCCGCCCGCGCAGCGAACGCGTAACCAGCGGCAAGACGAAGGCCTTCATGGTCAAGCTGAACCCGGCCGAGGGGTAGTTTTCACCACGGAGGCACAGAGACACTGAGAAGGGTTGGGGGCGGCCCGGCTCCGCGCAGAATCGGTGCATGATCTGAGCGATTCTCTCGACAACCCTTCGCTTCTCCGTGCCTCTGTGCCTCCGTGGTTCAAGTTCTTTTCTGGGTTAGTTGAGCTCTTTGCGCGTGTAGTCCAGCAACGTGCGCGCGATGATCATCCGCTGGATCTCGCCGGTTCCCTCGTAGATGTCGGTGATGCGGACGTCGCGGAACCACTTCTCGAGCAGATGCTCACGCGACGCGCCGAGCGGGCCGAGAATCTCGATGCAGCCCTGGGTGATCTCCCGCACCGCCGAGCCGGCTTTGGCTTTGCTGACCGACGCCTCCATGTTGTTGGGCTCGCCCTGATCGGCCAGCCAACCGGCGCGCAGCATGGTGAGCTTGGCCGCTTCGAAGGTCGCTTCCAGCTCGATGAACTTCGCCGCCGCAGCCGGCTGGGTGGAGATCTGCTGGTTGTAGTCGACGTCCATCCCGGCTTCGGTCATCTTCTCGCGGGTGAAGTCGAGCGCCGCCTCCGCCATGCCGAGGCCGAGTGCGGCGACCATCGGACGGGTCATGTTGAAGGTCTTCATGACCCCGCGGAAGCCTCCGGAGCCGGCCTTGGGGATCTCCTCGTTGCCGCCGAGCAGGTTGCCGCGCGGGATGCGGCAGTCCTCGAAGACATAGGCCGCGGTGTCGTCGGCGCGGATGCCGAGCTTCTTCTCCTTGTGCGCGACGACGAATCCCGGCGTCCCTTTCTCGACCAGGAACGACTTGATCCCGGCCCGTCCGGCGGCGCGGTCGAGGGTCGCCCAGACGACGACGCCATCGGCGCGACAGCCGGTGGTGACGAAGATCTTTTCGCCGTTCAGCACCCACTGATCGCCGTCGAGGGTGGCGGTGGTACGCACCTGTGAGGGATCGGAGCCGCAGCCCGGCTCGGTGATCGCCATCGCCAGGGTCAGGTTGCCCCACTTCTCGACCTGCTCGGGCGTGCCGGCGGCCTTCAGGGCGGAATTGCCGAGGCCGCTCTCGCGCCGACGCAGACGCACGGAATAGTCACCCCAGGTCGAGCCCATGGCGATCAGGGTGAACATGACGCTGCCGCCGGAGTCTTCGGCGTTGCGGTCGGCCATCAAGCTCATGAAGTCCGGGTGGTCCTTGGCTTCGGGCAGCTCGTTGGGCGGGAACTCGTGCTCGTTCTCGTCGTACTCGCGGGCGTACTTGCGGGCGATCAACGATTCGGCGCGCAGCGCGTCGAGGACCTTGGTGTCGTTCTTGGAGAGATCGAAACTGATCATGGCAAGATACTCCTTCGTATAGTTCCGGTTGGACTCAAACCGAGGCGACGCCTTCGAGGACGCCGAGGGTGCGGGCGTTGCGGTACCACATCTCGACCGGATGCTCGCGGATGAATCCGTGGCCGCCGAGCACCTGTACGCCGTTGTCGGTGATCCACGTCGACTTGTCGGCGACGTAGCGCTTGGCGAGCGTGCTGGTGCGGGTCGCGTCGCGCCCCGCCTCGAGGTCGGCGGCGGCTTGCCAGGTGAGCCAGCGTGACGACTCGATCTCTACGTGCATCTCGGCGAGGCGAAACGCGATCGATTGTTTGCGCGCGATCGGTTCGTCGAAAGCGACGCGCTCCTTGGAGTAGGGCACACAGTAGTCGAGCGCGGCACGCGAGACGCCGGTCAGAATCGCCGAGATGGCGACCCGCCCCTGGTTGATGATGCGGCCGATGTCGGCGCCGGCTTCGCCGCCGAGCCGTTGGTCGACCGCAACGTCGACTCCGTCGAGGCGCAATCCGGTGGTGGCGAGCGCTTTCAGCCCGAGGTTCTTCTCGACCTCGCCGACGGTCAATCCGGACGCATCGCGCGGCACGATGAAGGCGCCGATGCCGTCGGCTTCGCGTGCGATCACCAGGAAGCTCGACGCTGTATTGCCGAGCGGAACGAACGACTTGACTCCGTGCAGCGTATAGCCGGCTCCCTTTTTCTCGGCGGTCGTCTTGGGCGCGAACGGATCGAAGCCGGGGGTGCTTTCGTTGAGCGCGAGCGAACCGGTGTGGAAGCTCTCGCCGCAGAAAGCAGGTAGGTAGGTCTGCTTCTGCTCGTCCGTGCCCTGGTCGGCGATGGCGTTGGCGAAGAGCGAGGGAGCGGTGGCGGCCAGCGCTTGCGCGGCGTCGCCGTAGGCGAGCTCCTCGAGCACGATGGCATTGGTCAGCGGCGAGCGGTCGGCGCCGTAACCGCCGTAGCTTTCGGGGATCTGCGTCGCCGTGAGTCCGAGCTCCCAAGCCTGCTTGAAGAAGTCGTCGGGGATAGCGGCGGCTTCGTCGTACTCGCGAGCCATCGGGCGCAACGCTTCGTCGGCGAATCCCCGCATCGCATCGCGCGCGCTTGATTGCTCGTCGGTAAGGGCGAAAGAAATCATGTTCGGTTCCTCCTCATCGATGCGACGCCGCCGGCGTCGCCGGTAGCGCTTTCTTGGCGGCGGGGGAGCCTCCCCGCGCCGGTGGATTACGGGCGATCTGGTGAAAGTAATCGTCCATCGCTTCGCGACTACCGTCTTTGGCGAGCAGCCCGTCGCGATAGGCATCGGCGGCATCGGCGATGCCGAGCGCGATCGCGCACCAGGTTCGCGCGTCGGCGGTGTAGCGGACGTCGGCGCGGGTGGCGAAGCCCTGGGTAACCGTGCACGAGCCGTCGGCGATGCGAACGGTCCACACGCCTCCGCCGACGCCGCTCAGACGGATCTCGAAGGTGACGTCGACGCCGGCGGCGCGCTCCTCACGCAGCAGCACCGGCAGCGACTCGAGGACCGACTGTGCCGAGGTGTCCGAGAAGCGATTTGCGTCGACCGCGAGGTCGTCGAGGCCGTGGTGGATGTACCAGCGCGCGATCGACGCGATGACCGGTTCGAGGGAGCGGCCGCGATCGGTGACCGAGTAGGTCGGGCGCGAGCCATCGTTGGAGCTGTCGACGAACCCCTTCTTGCGCAGCTCGCGCAGTCGGCTCGACAATACGCGCGGCGCGATGCCGGACCGCACCCGTAGCTCCTGAAAACCGCACGGGCCGCGCAGGAGATGGCGGACCAGGACCAGGGTCCAGCGATCGCCGATGACGTCGAGAGCGCGCCCGACCGGGCAGAAGATCTTGCCGGGTTGGAGAATCTCCTTTTTCGCATTGGCCCGGCGGGGCCGGCTCGCTTCCGTATTGGGCATGCTAGGAATATCCCTATCAATTCAAAATTAGTATTCAAGGGATACTGATTTTTGCTTTACATCGGGATTCGAAGACGTCTGGGTCAAATCCGCGTAGGGCGGCACCTGGGCCGCCGCCCCGCCGCCAATGGCAGGAGGTGGGAGGGGATCGAACGGTGTTCGCCTGTTTCAGGGTTTTCCGTCGTTGCCGCTGAGCGGATATGGTCGCGCCCGAGGAGCGAATTGATGAAGACCACACGCGCGATCGTCCAAACCGGGCCTAAGGCTCTCGAGATGCGGGATCTGCCCATCCCCGAAATCGATGACGAC
>JANQHZ010000080.1 GCA_028282445.1 Candidatus Binatia bacterium
TCGAGTCGCCAGGTTCTCGACGATTGGAATGTTGATCATCGAACGGGTGTCGACCAGATCGTAGTTGCCCGGCCTGACGAGTAGCGAGGCTTCGAGCTCATTCGACGGTTTGGCGGTGGAGACCGAGATCGCGCCGCCGACCGTGTTCTTTCCGAACAATGTTCCCTGGGGCCCGCGCAACACCTCGATCTGCTGGACATCGACGAGATCCAGGATCGATGCAATGCCGCCGGGTATGAATACTCCGTCGATGTAGACACCGACCCCGGGATCGAAAGAAGTTCCCCCCCGTGTCGTGCCAATTCCGCGCAGACGGAACTGCGACGCCTGGTTGGCCGCCGCAGGACTCAGCTGTATCTGCAGGTTGGGAGCGAACTGCCGGATCTCGTTGAGCCGAGTCACGTCGGCCTGACGGAGATCCTCGGCGCTGAGTGCGGTGACTGCCAATGGCGTATCTTCGAGGAACTCGGCCCGCTTCCTCGCCGAGACGACGATCTCCTCGATCCCGCCGCTCGGTCCGGAGTCTGAACCGTTGTCCGATTCTTGCGCCAGTACACCGACGGCCATCAGCACAATGAAGCCCAACGAGATCCCCAGCGGCCCTGCGAGCCAACGCAAGAGACAATCGACCTCTTTTGACATCTCGAGCGTCAATACTCAGTTTCGGCCCTGCGTGTCAAGCAAACAAGCCACTACCGACCGGCGGCGAAGCTTTCGAGATCGAATCGTATTGATGCTAGAAACGCCAATACGCTATGCGGGCGACGGATGGGCCGGCCAACCGGTCCGCGTGCGATCATAGAGAAGCAGTCGCTTCGCCGCGACTTCGGCATTTTGATCGTCGCGCTGAGACACTAGGAGACAGAGGGCGATCATCGCACATGAAGAGGATCCTGATCGCCGTTGCCACTCTGGGTCTTTTGTGGACGCCGCGAGGGATGCGGGCGGATAGCACGCATGTCGCCGATGTGAACCCGGCGTCGAATTATGTCGGTGTCTGGCTACTCGACCGGGAGGCTTCGGAACCGATTGGACCGCTACTGAAGCTCATGGAGGTACCGTGGTTCGTGCGCAAGATGGCGGCCGTCGTGACTCCGACCTTAACGATCAGTACACCCGGCGACGGCCGGCTGCGCATGATCAATCAGAATACGATCCGATCGACCGACCGCGCTATCGTCGCCGACGGCAGCGAGCGAGAAACGGAGGACGCCCTCGGCCGTAAAGTCATCGAAAGCGCCACGTGGAACGAGCTGGGCCAGCTCGTGGTCACCCAGAAAAACCATATCGAGGCTGACCGCGTCGTCGAGGTCACGTCCACCTGGGCTCGCGTCGGGCAAACCCTCGAGCTGACCCTGAGCGCCGACTCGGAGGTGCGACCCCTTTCGATTCGACGCGTCTTCCGCCCGAAGCCTTGAGCCGCTGACCGTCTACGAGTCTGCGCCGGTCCTGCGATTGACGGCTCTCGAGCGCTTGCCGACGGGAGCCTGCAGCACGGCTTGCATCGCGCCGCGCAGCACCCGCGTCGCCGCAGCCACGGAGAGGTTCTCGTGCCGACGCAGCTCTTCCCAATAACTGAAGGACAGCAAGACTCGCAGAGCCGCGACGCGGCTGCTGCGCTCGGCTTCCGTAAGCGCGTCGAGCTCCTCGGCGAAGACGCGCCGTACGCCGCGTCGAACCTTCGAGCGTAGCCAAGCGTGGCGCTCGCGGATGACCTCTGAATACGGTTCTGACAGGGCTGCGGCGCGCCGTACGGGCGCGATCAGCTCATTTCGTCGGGTAGCGTTGGCAACCATCCCGTCGAGGCGCTCGTCCAACGTCCCCTCGGTGACGACTGGCGGCAACTCTTTGAGAATTCGCTTGGTGTGGAGCTCGGCGACCTCGTTTTGCAGCGCTTCGAGGTTGTCAAAGTGCCGAAAGACGGCTCGTGGCGACACGTTGGCTCGTTTCGCAATCACCTCGGCGGACGGGCGCAGGATCCCGTCCTCGAGACAGTCCAGCATCGCCTCCGCTACCGCCGCCCGCGTCCGCTCGGAGCGGGCGAATCTTCCGTCGGTCGCCTTTCTCGCTGCATCCATCCTCGACTCCTACCTCCCCGAGCGCGAGCCGAGTTGGCGCGCGTCGACTTGCTGTTGTGTCCGTAGACCTCCAATCATCTAGCGCCGAGAAACCTCTCGTCAAGGTGCTAGTTCGACCAATAGATGTATTCGTCGTCAGGAGCGTCCGCTTGGCTCAGGTCCTTGTCGAGGTTGATCGCCGTCGAGATCTGCGCCGGCCAGGCCGGAGGCGCCTGCTCTGCATTGTGCGCCGCCAGCGCCGCTTCGAGCTCGGCGAGCTTGTCGAGACGCTGCGCAGACAGATCGTTGCGCTCGTAGCGGTCGCTCTTCAGGTCGAACAACCAGCGCCGCCCGGGCGGGTCGCTGACGTCGAGCTTCCAGCCGTCGACCAGCGCGCTCTGTGAGGCACCGCTGCGCCAGAACAGCGACCGGTGGGGAACACCTTCGGCCGCGCCGATGACGAATGGAAGCAAATCGACGCCGTCCATCTTCCGATCGTCGGGCATCGGCGCTCCGGCGGCGGCTGCGGCAGTGGCGTACATGTCGAAATGGTGAACCGGCGCCTCAAAGGTCCGACCGGCGGGAATTCGCGCCGGCCACTTGGCGAAGAACGGCACATGGATGCCGCCTTCGAACAGCGTGATCTTCCAGCCGCGGAACGGCCGGTTGACGTCGGGCAATCCGATGTACCCCGCACCGCCGTTGTCGGAGGTGAAGAGGACGAGGGTGTTCTCGTCGAGGCCGTTGCGCTCGAGCGCGTCGAGAACGCGTCCGACGCCGCGGTCGAGATTGCGGATCATCGCCGCGTAGACGCGTTCGCGATGCAGCTCGATGTGGGACAACGCCTCGTAGTCTTCGCGCGTCGCCTGCAACGGTGTGTGCGGCGCCCAGTGCGCCAAGTAGAGGAAGAATGGTCGATCCTTGTTGGCTTCGATCACCTCGACGGCCTGATCGGTGAAGTAGTCGGTGAGATAGGCGTCGGGCTCGAACGCCTCACCTCCGTTGAACGACACGGCGAAACGCATCGCCGCCCACAAGAATCGGTCGATCGGATCGAAGTCCTGCTTCGAGTTGACGACGTCGGGGCTGTTTTCCGGCAGATAGAGGCCGCTCGCCATGAGCAGGCTATCGTCGAATCCCTGGTCCTCGGGAGCCATGCCGTTCGATCGGCCGAGGTGCCACTTTCCGATGTGCGCGGTGTAGTAGCCCTTGCTCGAGAGCAGCTCCGCCAGAGTGATCTCGGATGCCGGCATGCCCATATCTTCGTAAGGCACGGACTCTTCATCGTGGACGATCAGGTCGCGCAGGCGGCCTGACGGGGGTGTCGCTAGGGACGCCAGCTGCATCATTCCCGGTGGCGTTGGAGTGAACTCGAAACCGAAGCGAGTTCCGTAGCGGCCCGACATCAGAGCCGCTCGCGAGGGGGCGCAGGTGCCGTTGGCGGCGTAGCCGTTGACGAAGCTGACTCCGTCGGCGGCAATCGAGTCGATGTGCGGTGTCGACACCGTGCCGCCGGCAACTCCACCGCCATTGAAGGTCAGGTCGTTCCAGCCGAGGTCGTCGGCGAGGATCAAGACGATGTTGGGCGGGCGCTCGCTCGCCGTCCTGCCTTGCGGATCGCTGCCGGAGGACCAGGCGATTTCCTGGTAGGGGCCGACCGGGACCCGGCGTTTTACCATGATCCCGACCAGCTTCAGCACAATCGCCTCGCGCTTCGCGTAGACCAAGCTGCCGAGTGCAACCATCACGACGACTGCGATCGTCCACTTTCTACTTTTCGTCATCTCCGTACCCCGCCGATTTGGCTTGCCATCATTCGTCGACAACTCATTTTTGACACCAAAGCTGACGATACGGCTCTTCGCAAGTATTGACACTCATCATGACAACACCTAGTGTGGCGGGACAGTCCGGATATGGAGGCGTGCTCATGATCAAGATCCATCGCATCGTCGTGTCGCTGGCGAATGTCCGCGGAAGCGCGCGGCATGTGGGCCTTCTCCTCGCGCTGGTAATCCCCTGGGGATTCGCCTGCGGCTCGGATTCGGATGCGATGGCCGCGACGGCAATGTGCTTCGACACCGAGCCGCTGCCGATCGGGGAGAGCATCCCATCCACGGACGCTAACTGTGAGGCTGGCTCGGCAGCGATCGAGGACCTCCGCGACAGCTCGGGGGATCGCGTTGCGGCAACGACTACGGGGTTGGGGGGCGATGACGCGATCACCGTAGTGACTTGCGGGACCGGAACACCGATTCCGTCTGACCGCGCGCAATCGTGCACGGCGGTCATGGTCAACGGCCTGTTTTTGCTCTTCGACGCCGGTGACGGCGCCGTGCGGTCGATCGAAGGACACCCGTTGCCGATCGAGGAGGTCGACGCGGTATTCCTCACCCACTTTCACTCGGATCACATCGCAGACTTGGGTGAAGTCATCAGCCGCAGTTGGATCCTCGGACGCAACCAGACGCTGCCGGTCTACGGCGGTACCGGCGTCTCGAGAGTCGTCCGTGGTTTCAACGCCATCTACGCACTCGACGACAACTACCGTACGACACACCACGGCGAGGACCTGCTGCCACCGCAGTTCGCGGGCGCCAACCCCGAGCGGATCGAGGATCCCGGCGTGACCGCTCGCGTGGTTTTCGAGCGCGATGGGGTCACGGTCGCGGCGTTTCGGGTCAATCACCCACCGATCGAGCCGGCGCTCGGATTCCGCATCGAGTACGGCGGCCGGACGATTGTTCTCAGCGGTGACACGACCGAGACCGAGAGCCTGCTCGAAGCAAGCCGCGGCGCCGACATGCTGGTCGCCGAGGTGCTCAGCGAAGAGCTCACCGAGACCCTGGAATGTGCTCTGAAGAACGCCGGCGACCAACGGAATGCAACCCTCATCCGCGACGTTCGAACCTACCACATCGGGACAACCGAGCTGGCCCAGCTCGCGGAGGATGCGGGTGTTCGCACTCTCGTGTTGACCCACATCGTACCCGGTTTCGACAACGGCTCTCCGCAAGTCGACATCTTCTTCACCGCGCCGATGTCGCGGTTCTTTTCCGGCGAGCTGATCGCCGCCAACGACGGTACGACTCTCGAGGTCGGGCTCTAAGTACCGGACTGTTAGTTCGGGCGTCGCGGACTGTCAGTGTGGAGGCGTTTCCCGGCGGGGAGATTGTGGCTACAGCGGCATTTGCAGTGCGCGTAGTGGTTCTGCTCTCATTCTTCGTCCTCGATCCGACGGCATACCACGTCGGCGATGTGTCGATGCATCTCCAATGAAGGGTGCACGAAGTCATTGAACCAGGCCACGCCGGCTCTCGGGCCGAGAGTTTCGAGCAGATCGACGAAGACGCCCCCCTCGGCTTCTACGGCGGATTTGCGTGCGGCCGTGATTCTCTGTCTGCTGTCGGATCGTCCGCGGAGAAGATCCGTGACGATGAAGTTGTTTACGAATATGAAGCGCTCACCGCGCCTACGTGAGCATTGGATCGCCTGCCGGATTCGTTCGACGTGATCCTCGATCTCGTCGAACGACGAGGCGCTGGCTCGGTCCCAAAGTGAGAACAGTTTCTCTTCATCGAAATCGCCCCGGTTCAAACTGACGACTCCGGTTGCAAGCCTCGCAAAAATCGCCCAAGCGGGAGACCTGCTGTCTCGCCAACTGAGCAAATCGTCGTTGGCTCCGCCCAAGAAGATTACGGTTCCGGGCTGAGCCAGCCGTGGTTCGCCGCACACTGCGTTACGGACGAAAAGAAAGGTTTCACCGCCTTCGGCGATGGTCATGGTGCGACTTCGGCAGGGCGGGCAAGAACGTGTGAGAAGATCGTTCGTCCCGCCGGTCGGATCGAATCTCTGCTCGAGTCCCCGCTCGCGTGTCCCTTCGCCATGAGCCGTGGAGTATCCGGTGACCAGGCAATTCGAAACGGCTGCGGAGCTCTCGCGTACCACGGGTCTTAGCGTGCTCCGCTCGGGGCGCAACTTGGCAGCATACAGGCAAAGGGCGCCGATTGCCGATACTGCGATTCCGACGCATCCAAACATGGCTCTCGGTCCGAAGAGCCGACGGATCGTCATGATCGTCCATGCCGATACGAGTGCCACCGTCAAGGCGACTGACCCAAAACGAACGACGAACGGATCCCAGAAGTACAGACCGACGATGCCGAGCGCCAAAGCGACTGCTCCGTTCAGGCCGAAGACCGCTGTTGCGGCGCTGGCACCGATGGCTCCCAGCCCAGCGGTGAGGCCGAGCGGCAGTGGATCGAGGCTGGTCCGATACCTCCAGTCTGGTCGCGTCGTCCTAATGAACGAGAAGCTTGGCCCGGCGACGACGGCCACAACCGTATCTCCGCCGGCACCCTGGTGTTCGGTTGTGCACGAACCCGCCCGCACCGAGATTCGATTGTCGTGCCGAGTCAGCGTGATGTCTCCGTCCGGCGCGGAACAACCCTTTGCAAGTTGTTTCAGCCACGCTTCATCCAGCTGCCAGGGATTTCCGGATTGCCACGGTGCCAAGGACGCCCGGTTCTTCTGGTAAACTAGCTGGGCCGGGGCGACCAGCTGCATTCCGTCTCCGCACAGCTCGACGAGATCTACGCATTTCGTGGGGAGGGGCGCCAAGTCTCCGAGGAGGATGTAGGGCAGCAGCCCCGGGGGAGCACCCGATATGCGGTAGGTGACACCCGCTCGCAGAGGAATCGCGACAACCGTCCCGGGAGGGACGCCATAGCTTTCGTCCTGGTTTGGGCCCGGAGCTGGGAAGCTCATTCCCTGGGCCGGAGCATCGCCGGTGAATGCCAGATGCATGCGTCCGTTTGAAGACTCGAAATAGCCCCTGAAAACCTGTCCGTGGTTCATTTGGCGTTGCATCCAGCAGCCGTGAAAGCTGCTCGAGCAGGCTACTGCGCAGAGGAGAGAAAACCCCAAGTTTGCGAGTCTTGGCATCGGTCGTCGGGTCAGTCGGGCTCTGGGGCACAACGATCCAGCGACCGAACGGTCGGTCGCTTTCGCAACGGTGGCCGAGACCATCTAGCTCCGACATCGGGGCGGAGGTCAGGGTAGATTCGGGTGGGCTGCGCTAGCATCGGTCCGTAATTGAATAAGCCCTCGCTCCGAGATGAAGTGCAACAACCCCGTAGCCACGATACGATTGCCCTCTGGCGAGTAGTGGATCGTGTCGGCGTACAATCTCTCCCGATCCAGTTCGTCGAGAAGGGCGCGCGTATCGAAGAAGTATACTTGGTCCGGTTCGGAGTATTGTTGGACGATCCGGATCAATACTTCATTGAATTGATCGAACAGCTGCGCCCACCCCTTGCTGGCGACCTTCCAGGACTCCCATCGCGCAAGTTGCACATTTCTGTCGGTGTTGGCTGTCTGGTAGTAGAAGGGATCGATCGGCATGAGGATGACTGCCGTGTCGGATTGGATTGAACGCTCGATGAAGTTCTTGGTGATGTGTTCTACATGCGAGAGCATATCGGTCGGGGGGTGATCCAATCTGGCGCGGCGGAGATTTGCCAAGGGCGCAGCGACCTGAACAAAAAGGGCGGAGCGTTTGAGGTATTCGGTTAGCTCGCTACGATGCGGAGTCCAGGTGACTTCCGGCGTCCATCGGTCTCGGTGTCGCAGGAACAACCCGATGTCATTAGCGGCCTGGAGGGTGACGATCTTGGGTTGGAAATGGGCCTTGACTTGCTTGTCGAAGCTCTCGATCGACTGTTGGAAGTTGTAGGATGGAACTCCCGCATTGACTACTTTCAGGGGCACCGCTTGCCGCTGCAGTAGCCGGGCGAGCCCGGCCGGATAGCTCTCCTCGTCCCGCACACCGTAGCCGTACGGTACGGAGTCCCCGAGGTGGACGATCACCTCGTGCTCGGCCGTCGGCTCTGCGTGCTGTGAGGTCTTTCGAAACCCCAGGGGATTGATGTTGATGCCTCGCTGAGGATCGCTGAACCCGGGCTTCAGCGAATACTGCCGTTTATCGTGTGTAGCGACGAGATGCTCAACCCGAAAGGTCTCGAATCGAGCCAACCAGTGCCCATTACGGATACGATAGACTGCTTGGAGGCCCGCTTCGATTACCAAGATCGACACGATCAGCCAAATCAGGAGCGACAGAGGCTTGCGCTTCGTTGTACGCATGATCGGGGACGCTGAGCAACTCGCCGGAATTGGAATGAAGTGATCGTCAGGGTGTGTCGACGCTGAACAAGCGACGGAACGCCCGTAAGGCCGCACGGGAGTTGGTTTGCGGGAGGGTGATGTTGGATTTGCTCACTTCGCTATTTCAGCAATCCCTGGGGTGGCTTGTCGGCGAGAAGGACCTACCAATTGGAGATTGAGACCGTCAAGGTTATTCTCCGCAGTCATTCTCGGCAAATGGCGCCAAGGGATCGCGATTCAGTAGTCACGTCGGCACGCGACCAGCGGTGAAAGCGGATTGGGCTGTTGCACGGCACCGACTTCATCAGCGATCGCAGCCGCACCATCTCGACCACGTTGCGCAATATCTTGCTGATGATCAGGTTGCGGGACGGGCGCAGCTCGACGTAGAGGGTGGGCGCCTCGGCGACCCACAGGCCGGCGCGTATGGCTCGCAGGGTAAACTCCGTATCGTACAGTCCTCGCTCGAGCACCGTTTGCTCGAGAATCGGACGCATCGTTGATATCTTCAAGAGCTTTGGGCCGTGGGTGTCGGCGCCGGTGTACTCGAACAGATAGCCCAGGATTGTGTTGAGCCCGTGACTCAGAAACTTCCGGTAGGCGCTTTGGTGATTGAGCGTGGGATCGGCACGCTTCGATCCCAGGATCAGGTCGTAGCGTTCTCGTTGCCGCCAAGCCCAGCGGAAGAAGTCGATGTCCCATTGCTCGATGTTGATCAGATGAGCCCACGGAGCGGTGGTCTCGGTCAGCGCTCGGTGCGCGGACTTCCCGAACTTTCCCTCGGGTAGAGTGATTAGCTGCGACGTCGGGAAATCGACCAGGAACTCGCGCGCGATCGAGTTGGTGCGGTCGCTGCTGCCATTTTCCACGATGATGAAGTTCCACGCGCTGCGCCCGAAGAAGCCGTCGAAGTGGGCGGCCAGCTGGCTGAGCATGTCGGTGAGGATCGCTTCCTCGTTGCAGATCGGGATGATGACTGAGACGAGGAGATCCGTGTCGGCCTTGGCTTCGCCGACGGCCGAGGAGGCGGTCATTGCTGGGGCGCTAGCGAACGCTACTTGGTCGACGCCAACGCGGAGGCCGATACCTCCTGAGGTTCTGGAAACGGCATTCGCAGCGGCAAGGGCTGCTCGTCGAGATCGATCTCCCTACCGAGAGCGTCGCGAACGCCCTCCCGGATGGCATCGGCCTGTTTCGACGCGCCAAGGGCCGGGAAGATGCGATACTGGGAAAAGAGGGCTTCGCATCGCTCGACGATCTCGTTTCGGTGGAGCTGCAGATTGATCAGATACAGGAAGAGAAGCGATCGACTCGACGATCGGATGTCGATCTTCGAATGGTAAGCGACGCCCCAGCTGCGAAAGCTCTCGTAGGCGGCTTCGGTCGACGCCAGCAAGCGACGGACACGAAGATCGTTGGGCAGTAGGTTGTAGCCGTCGACTTCGTAGTCCGTGCGCGCGGCCATCTCGGAACCGGCCCAATTGTTGGTGTATAAGTTCATCCCGAGCTCGCAGCCGCGCTCGAGCTCGTAGAGGCAGGCGTCGAGATTTTCGACGATGTCTTCGAGGCTGGCGCCCGGGGTCGACAGGATGATGTTGAGAAACGGCATGATGCCGGCGTCGAGCAACGCCTCGACGCGTTGCCGATAGGTGCGGTATCCGACGAGCTTGCCCGGCGCCAACTCGCTCAGGATGTTCTGCGAAAAACTCTCCAGACCGACGATGACCGTCCGGAACCCGGCCTTCTTCATCAGCGGTAAAAGGGTGGGGTGAATCGCGTCAATGCGCCCTTGGCAGATATACTCGATCCCTTCCAGCTCGGGCTCGGCGATGATCTCTTCGAGCAGGCCCTTGATGAACGTCTTGGGCGCGAAAATCTCGTCGTCTTGGAAGAAGATGGTGCGCACCTGGGGAAACGCCTTGCGCAGGCGTACGAGCAGATCGCGGATCCTCGCCGGGTCGATGGTCAGGACGGGAGGCTTTTCGCCGCTTGCTGCGGTGTGAAAGTTCGCCGAGGAGCAGAACGCGCAGGTGAAGCCGCAGCGGTTCTTGATGAAGAGGCGAATGACGCGAGTCTCACGCGGGTCGAAGTCCGCCCCGATCTTGGTTTCGTTCTTCGTCCAGTAGGCTTCGAATGGGATCGACTCGTAGTCGAGGTTGAGAGTGACGTCGGCGAACTGTGCGCCGTTGAGGGACGGCCCCAATGTGTGGCTGACGACCTCGCCACGATTGGCCCACACCAGGCCCGGATAGGGGTCCCGGCTCATCGTTCGCGCGAGGTGCAGGAGTGCGTATTCCGATTCACCCAGGGCGCAGCACACGTCGTCGAGCTTGCATCTCTCGACGATATGCTGGTGGTTGAAGGTGGCTTCGTAGCCGCCGAAGACGACGATTTGATCGTCGCGTTTGCTCAACGTGTTGGCGTGATCGATCGAGAGATCGACCGACCAGCCCAGCACGGAATAACCGATGATGTCGTAGTCCGCGGTGTCGGGAATCTCCTCGATCGTCGGGTCGACGGCCCGGCATTCGACGCCGCGCGCCTGCAGGAAGCTCCTCAGGCGGTGGATGCCCAGCGGCGGCGAATGGACCATTTTGTCCGTTCCTCCGAGCGGGCCGATCAGGAGTACGCGTGCGGGCATGACTCGAACTAATCGCATTCGGGATGAAATTGCGAGGCTCGGCGTACGGCCGCGCGAACGGATGCCCGATGAGTTCCGACCGAAGCGAAGAAGCGACTCTGCAAACCCCAAAAGGCTCGCCTCGTGCGGATCGGCCGACTCACTTTGCGGTCGAGAAGGCGTACCAGTCGGGCGGAAAGCGGATGTGGGGGATGTCGAGGTTTCCCTGGCTCAGGCCCAGTCGGATCGGCGTTTCTTCGCCCGCTTCGCCGGGGGCGGACCAAACCACGAAGCCCGATGGGCTGTTGGTGCGAGTCATCGTCCAGTCATCGTCCGGTAGGTGAACGGCGTCTACGCGGGCGGCGGGATCGGTCACCGCCTGTACTGCGATCGGGTGCGAAGTCGGGGCGTCGACAATGCCTTCGTATCGTTCGCCTTCAGCCGAGGAGACGCGTAGACGGTTCTCGAAAGGGAAGACTCGGAAACGCCCGGCTTCGACTGGGTTTGAGTTGGGCACGATGGATTCGTCGGTCTCGTGCAGTACCAAGAACGAACGGGTGCCCTTCTCGGCGGATTGCTTCGCAACGTCGGTGTCTCGCCTGACGGCTCCTCGTTTGCGGCGGCTCTCTTCGATCCAGATACTGACGCCGTGGGCGCCGAGCCAACGCCACGGACCGCGCCAGGTTTCGTGTATGGTGCGCGGATTCGCCTCGAGCCGATCGAGGGCGCGACCGATCTCACGCACCGAACCGAGGGTGAGCACTGCGATTGGCCGGGGCGGCACGCCTACACGCTCGCGAAGGTCGATGCGCGACGCGTTGACCATCGCGAATCCGATGTCAGCGACTGCGAATTTCCCCAGAACCATCAACCCACTCGGAATCAGCACCGCGACGATGGCGGCGATTGCAACGATCGTCTTCACCAACTTTTGTGAGGCCATTGCGGCCAGCGTGCAGACGCCGACCGCGAAGAGCCATGCGCGGAACGGCACGGTTTGGTCGAGGTAACGAAGCTCGGCGCCACGCGGTATGAGCAACACAAGAAGCGTCGGTACCACGAGGCCGTAGACCACGAGGGATCGAGTGAGCGCGTCGCCATGACGGCGCGCATAGGCGGCGGCGCCGGCCAACATCAAGGCGCCCCAGAGGAATCCCGCCACGCGGCCGGCGCCGAGCCAAGATACGGGGCGGTCGTCGAAGAGAGCTGCGGGCCCGCCCGCGTCGAGCAGTGGTTTCGGTAGGCTGGCCGGCAACTGCATCGCCCTGGCCTCGAGGGTAAGCGCCCTGGCGGCGGCAGCCCAGACCGGCCCGCCGTCGCCGCCCGCGTGGCGCACCCCTTGCGGGCTGAAGATCAGCAGGGGGACGTTGTGGATCAGCATCGGCATCATCAGGAGGAGCGCGGCTGCGACGCCGATCAGACCGTCGCGTCCGATGGGTGCCTTGTGCCGGAAGCCGATCAGGAACATCGGAACCAGCGCGAGCGTGATCAAGTGGGTCTGCACCATCATCGCAGCGCCGACGCAGGCGATGGCAAAGCCGCGCGGCGAGCTGCGGCGGACCCAACGGACGATGCCCCAGAAGAAGACGAGAGTGGTGGGCAGGATGAAGACGCAGTGCGTTCCAGCGTGACCCGACATCAAGGAAACGGGATGCAGCGCGAGCGCCCACGCGGCGATTCGTGCGAAGTTGGGGCCGGCTTCGGGCGCCATCTCCGCGAGGGCGCGTCGCCAGCCGAGTACGGAGGCGCCATGAAGGCCGCCCAGGAGAAACGCGGCGTCGTTGAACTCGTTGCGGTACGCCAGGCCCAGCGCGTACATCTGGTTGCAGAGCGGGCCGATCTCGAATTGGGACCAGCCGACACCAGGGCCGAGTAGGAACCAGTCTCCGTTCAAGACGGCGCGCCCCTCCACCAGGAAGCCGACCTGGTCGGGACCGAAGATCATCACTTCCGGCAATACCACCCGCACCCAGACCGCGGTGATGAGCAGCAGAACGGTCTCGGCCCAGTATAGAACTCCAGCGTTGCGGTTCATTGCTAGACCAGCTCGCCCTGCGCGGGGAATGCTGCGGAGATCATCCAGGAACCGTGTCGGTTCACCTTGATAACCGGTCCGGGATCCGTAGCGGGCGCGATCCGATTGCTTTCGTGATTCGCGGCGTCCAAACCTCGCGCGTGAACGCGGCTCGCTCGAACAGTTCGGGCGACGTCCGCAGTTGTAGACGAGAGATCTCCCGGCTTGCCAGGCGGGCGCCGAGCCTGGCCGAGGGGACCGCGGCCGACAGCAGACTCAACAGGAGCCGGGCGAAGACTCCCAAGCTTTGGCGCCCAGCACCCAGTGGCGTAGGGATTTGGAGCGGTCAATGAGTGTGATCCGTCAAGCAGCGCCGGCGGCTGTTGGCGTTCGATGATCCCTGAGCTGTAAGCGACTCCAGCTCAGTCCGCACCGCAAC
>JANQHZ010000166.1 GCA_028282445.1 Candidatus Binatia bacterium
GCCGGCAAGATGACCTGAGGCCAAGACCTCTGCGAGATCGGCCTCGTTGACGATTCCCCCGCGCGCGCAGTTGATCAGACGGGCGCCCTTCTTCATCGAGCGAAGCTCGGCGGCCCCAATCAGGCTGCGGGTATCCGCCGTCAGCGGGGCGTCGACCGAGACGAAGTCGGCGCGCGACAGCAGGTCGGCGAGCGACATCAGCTCGACGCCGAGCTCAGCGGCACGTCCCTCGGTGATGAACGGGTCGTAGGCGATCACCTTCATCTTCAAGCCGCGTCCGCGCTCGGCCACCAGCCGGCCGATATTCCCCATGCCGACGACGCCGAGGTACTTGTTACAGATCTCGGAACCGGTGAACTTCGACTTCTCCCACTTGCCGCCCCGCATGGAAGCGGTCGCCTGCGGAATCGAGCGAGCGAGAGCCAGCATCATGCTGATCGCATGCTCGGCGGTGGTGACGTTATTGCCGCCCGGCGTGTTCATCACCGCAATACCGCGTCGGGTCGCGGCTTCGACGTCGATGTTGTCGACCCCGATACCGGCTCGACCGACCGCGCGCAGTTTGGTCGCGGCCGCAACCACGTCGGAGGTCACCGTCGTCCCGGAACGCACGATCAACGCCTCGTAATCCGGGATCGCCGAGATCAACTCCTCTGGGGACATGCCAGGGCGGGCGTCGAAGGCGATCTGGCCGGCGGCTGCGGCGTCTTCGAGCACCCGCAACCCTTCCGGCGCAAGTTTGTCGCTGACGAGTACTTTTTGCACGGTCGCCCCCTAGCTCAATCCGGCAGAGCGGACATCAGGATCTCCTGAGCCGCTCCGACCCCGCGCCCGAGCTCGACCTTATGGCCGAAATGACGCAGTCCCATCTCGAGAGCCGAAAGGGAGGTGATGACGTCGAACGCGCCGATATACCCCAGGTGACCGAGGCGAACGATCTTGCCCTTGAGGTGGCCTTGTCCGCCGGCAAATGCCACCCCCATTTTGTCGCGCAGGTAGCCGTGCAGCTTTTTGCCGTCGACGCCTTCGGGAACATACAGACCGGTGGCGGCGGGACTGGGATCGTTAGGGGACAGCAACTCGAGGCCGAGCGCTTCGACACCGGCGCGGGTTGCGCGGGCGTTGCGCTCGTGACGCGCGAACACCTGCGGAAAACCCTCTTCCTTCATCATCGAGAGCGCTTCTTCGAGACCGAAGATCAGGGAAATGGCCGGTGTGTAGGCAGTGCTGTTGCCGGCTTGGCTTTTCCGCTCACGCGCCAGATCGAAATAGTAACGCGGCTGACAAACCGACTTCGCGCGCTCCCAGGCACGCTCGCTGAGAGCGATGCAGGCCAAACCAGGCGGCAGCATCAGGGCCTTTTGCGAGCCGGTTACCAGAATATCGATGCCCCAGCGGTCCATCGGCACGTCGTACACCCCGACCGCGGTGATGCCATCCACCGCAAGCAGCACATCGCGCTCGCGGGTCAGCTTGGCGATGTCCTCGATCGGGTGGCAGGTCGTGGTCGACGTCTCGCTGCCCTGCACCAGAACCCCGCGCGCATCGGGATGATCCTTCAACGCCTGCTCGACTTGCTCGACGCGCACCGCGCTGCCCCAGTCGACCGCGATCTCGACCACCTCGAGGCTGTACATCTTGGCCAGCTCGAGCCAGCGTTCGCCGAACTTTCCGCCGTTGATCACGACGACTTTGTCGCCTGGCGCAAAGCAGTTGACGATCGCGCTCTCCATCGCCCCGCTCCCCGACGACGAAAGCATCAAAACGTCGCCGTCAGTGCCAAAAAGCTCGCGCAGCGCCTCACGGGTTCGACCAAAGAGCTCGCCAAACTGAGGCGTGCGGTGGTGGATGACTGGACGAGCGAGCGCGGCCCTAACTCGGGCCGGCACCGGCGTCGGCCCTGGGGCCAAGAGCAGCTGCTTGATCACGGCTTCCTCACCAAAAAGGGCACAAAAAAACCTGAACCCCTCCACAACAGAGGCCCAGGCGGACGGCCATCTGGACTACAGCACTCCCCCGCGGTTCGATCCGCGCAGCGCCAGTCGTGCAGAGCCTTACCAAATTGTCGACTTTAGCCCGAGCTATCCGAAGTCGCCGATGCTGTCAACGATGGTTCGCCGACGAACGTGCACGGCCTGGCGAGCCACACCGAGCACGGCAACCCCTCCGGCCCTCGAGCGGGGCCCGCCTTACTGGGCGCCGCCCCGAGCTAACCCGGGCGTTGCGCGGGGTACATCTCGGACGTGAAGGATCAGCGGCTACGCCGCTCTACCGCTTTGACTTTCTGGTACTTGCGATAGTCGTAACCGGTCGCCATCGCCATCAACATCGACTCCATCCCGCCGTCTTTCTCACGGCGGAGGATGAGCAGGCGTTCATAGAAATCCTGAACGTCTTTGTTGATCTGGTTCCGCAGGTCGCCCGATGCGGCAAAGAAGTCGTTGAGGCGCGCGATCGTGAATCGAAACGCCGAAAATCGCAATTCGTTGGGAAACGCATCCCATTCGGCCAGCGACAAGGTGCGCAGCGACTCGTAACCGGCGATGAGCGCCTCGAATCGCTTGAGATTGTACTGGCCGTCTTCAAAGCACAGGGAGTTGACCGCGGTTGCCAGGTCCAGAATGAACTTTCCGCGCCCGGCGGTTTCGAAACGCAACAGAGCAACGACCTTGTCGCCCTTGACCAACAGTCGCGACGGGCGGACGTCCCCGTGGATCGTGCCCTTCGGAAGCTTCATCTCGAGATAGTTCTCGAGATAGTCGAGCTCCTCATCCAAGGTGCGTACGATCTTCTTCATGTAGGAGGGCAATCGCCCTCGCACGGAGTCGTAGAGCTCGGCGACTCGATCGAAGCTGAAGTGGTTCTCGCCACCCTTCTTGTACGCCTTGGTGATCAAGTGCAGATCGGCCATCACGTGACCGATGCTCTCGAGCTGCCCAGGGGTTACGGAATTCGGGTTCAGTTCGTGCCCGTCGATGCGGCGGTAAACCGAAAGCTGCTTACCCGCGAACTCCTGGGTGTGACGTCCTCGTCGGTCCGCCAACGGGGCGCGGCACGGATATCCGTGCTTGCGCAAAAAGAGGACGAGATCGTGCTCTCTTTTCAGCTCGAGCTCGCTCTTGCGGCCATCCAAATCGACGATGAACTTGCCGCGGGTCGCTTCGAGCAGAAACTGCGAACAGCCGATGTCGCCCTGGTTGTCGACCGGCTTAACCGCATTGATCTTCGGAAGCCCATACTCGGCCGCGACCGCAGTGGCGTCTCTCTTGGTGAACTCTGACTTTGGCACGACCTCTTCGCTGACCCCCTCTGCGGGCGTTTATAACACAATACCGAAGCGGTTACACTACCGCCCTTCGGAATGTCAATGAAAAGTCCCCGCGCCACCCGACAGTGCCAGCGAGAAACCACAATCGGCCCAAACTCGCGAGCGCGCCGCTCACCAACCGATGGCGGCTTCAGCGATAGTCCAGCATCTTGTGGGTCTGCGGCACGACGCGCACGTCGGCGACTCGCGCGCGGGCTACCGCGAACAGCTCCGAAACCCGATCAAACGACACCAAAACTTCGCCTTTTTCAGGGGTTATGGGCTGCAGATAGACTGGAGTCGCGGCCGCCACGTCGGCCACGAGAGAACACGCTCGAAGGACATCCTCGTTCGAGGTCGAACCATCGATGAGGATCTTCACGTATGCCTTGGTCCCGGCCAGCTCCAGAAAGCGCTCGTGCTCCTCCCAGAAAGCCCTCTCGCCGGTGTTGGACGGAAGCTTCAGATCCATGCTGACGACGTCGATCTCCTCAATCACCTCGTCGAGCCGCTCCGGCAGGGTACCGGCCGTCTCCAACAGTCGAGGCCGCGGTAGTTCGCAATCCCGCAGTAAAGTCGCCAAAAAACCGGTCTGTGCCAGCGGCTCGCCCCCGGTCAGCGAGACACCGTCGATTGGGCCATCGGCGGAGAGGCAATGGATCGCCGCGGCAACTTCCTGCGACGAGACGGGATTGGTGAATCGCCGTTCGGTCGAACTGTGAACAACCAGCTCGTCGGTGCGCACGAGGCTCTCGGGCGTATCGCAATAGCGGCAGCGCAACGGACAACCGGCGAAGCGGAGGAACAATTGCCGCCGCCCCACGTGTAGGCCCTCGCCCTGAAAA